>DATEJD010000121.1:0-2760 GCA_035278325.1 Gemmatimonadales bacterium
GGGGTCGGGCGGTCAGGAAGGTCAGTGGCCCATGCCCGCGCCGCCGTCGACGGGCACTACGGCACCGGTGATGTAGGCGGCCTGGTCGGAGGAGAGGAACGCGACGGTCGCCGCGATCTCCTCGGGGCGGGCGAGACGGCCCAGCGGGATCTGGCTCTTGAGGTTCTCGAGCTGGTCCTCGCTCAGCTGCTGGCTCATCGAGGTCTCGGTGAGGCCGGGGGCGACGACGTTGAAGGTGATGCCCCGGGAGCCGAGCTCGCGGGCCATGGAGCGGGCGAAGCCGACAAGGCCGGCCTTGGAGGCGGCGTAGTTGGCCTGGCCGCTCTCGCCGCGCAGGGCGACGGCGGAGGAGATGAAGACGACGCGGCCCTTCTTCGCGCGGAGCATGCCGCGGCTGGCGCGCTTGGTGACGCGGAAGGCTCCGGTGAGGTTGGTGTCGAGGACCGAGGTGAAGTCGTCCTCGCTCATGCGCATCAGCAGCTGGTCCTTGGTGATGCCGGCGTTGGCGATGAGGACCTCGACGGGGCCGTGCTGCTCTTCGACCTGCTTGAAGGCGAGGTCGACCTGTTCGGTGTCGGTGATGTCGCAGCGGACGCCGAGCAGGCCCTCGGGGGGCTCGCCCGAGCGGTAGGTCACGGCAACGCGGTCTCCGGCGTCGGCGAGGTGCCGGGCGATGGCCAGGCCTATGCCGCGGTTGCCGCCGGTGATCAGGACTGAACGGGACACGAGGTGGTGCCTTTCTGTGGTGCTTTGCGGTGCTGTGCAGTCAATCAGCTCGCCCGGCGGGCTCCCGAACGGGTCAGCCAGCCGCTCATCGCTGCGGCGGCGTCCATCACCGCGGAGACGTAGCGGGCGCAGGTCGCCGGCCGCTTCATCTGGGAGTCGCCGGCCAGGAGGGCTACGGAGCCGGCGACGGCCGAGCCGTACCAGAGGGGAGCGGCGATCATGGTCCGGCCCGGCAGCGGGGCGGGGCCCACGGCGTGACCTTCCTCACGGATGCGAGAAATGTCGATCTTGGAGCCGTTCGGGGCGCCGAGACAGGCGAGGATCGCCAGACCGGCGGCGTCGGCGTGCAGGGGAGCGGCCTCGAGGGTGCGCAGCGCCTCCGGGGTCTCGGTGAGCAGCGCTTCGCCGTGCGCACCGTATGCCCGATCTGCGCAGATCCTCATCGGAGTGCCGATCAGGTGCGGTCGGTAAACAAATGCGATCTGGCCGGTTCTCGACTGTAGTGTGACGAGCTCAGCCCTCACGGCAGGCGAGGGCTGTCCAGCCGACGCCGGCTGGCGAGTCGGAGTTGAGTGGGGTGCACCGTGCAGCGCGTCGACCAGCGCATATCCAGCGCGCGGGCCTCGCTGTTCAACGGCTCCCTCTCGCACCATGGCCTGCAGATATCGATGCGCGGTGGCAGCGGGAAGCCCTGCCGACTCCGCGATCACGGCCACGGGATACTCCCCCGGGCCGAGCCGAACCAGAGCCCGGAGCACCGCCATGGTGCGCGCCACGGCGCCGCCAGTGCGGTCCGACGGTCCGGCAACGGGATGCAGCAACGCGAATTCCCCCTCGCGAAATCGAGGACCGTCACGTCTCCCACAACGCGCATTCGATCCGGTGGCCGATTCTTCCCGGCCAAGATCTCGCGCACCAGGTTCGGAATTTTCCGGTTCGCGACTTTCAGGAGCGAGGGCTTCCGGTAATTCGCCGTCCGCAGCGGCCCAGCACCACGGGGAAGGGTACAAAGTTGAACAATAAGGAGGCGTTGCAGCAGCTGCTGCAATGGAAGCGTCGGCAGATAGACCCCGTCGAGCTCGGCTGGCCCAAACGCACTGGGCGCGGCCGCCGCTCGCCCGGCCTCTCCCAGGCGCAGGTGGCCCAGGCGCTGTTCGTGAGCGAGCGCACCTACGCCGTCCTGGAGCGCGGCGATATGGAGGCGCCGAAGCCGGAGTTCCTCGACAGCGTCGCCCGGGTGCTGCGCATGGAGGAACGCGAGCGCACCGCGCTGTACGTCTACGCCCTGGGGTACGAGCCGCCCATCCCCATGGACCCGATGGCGGGCACCAACGTCGCGCCGGCCTGGCAGCACGCGGTCAACCACGTCACCGGGCAGCCCTGCTACATCAACGACCTGGCCTGGAACGTCCTCGCCGCGAACGACGACTTCATCGCGATGTTCCCGCAGGAGCCGGGCACAACGCCGCGGCTGCCCGAGCAGAACCTGATCCGCTGGATGCTCCTGCGGGAGGACGCGCGCGAGCACCACCTGGTCGACTGGGAGAAGCGGTGGGCCGTGCCGGTCGCGGCCCAGTTGCGGGCCGCGGTGGCCGCGCACCCCGAGAGCGAGGACCTCAAGCAGCTCGACAAGGAGGTCGACGACGATCCCGTCGTCGGCCCGATCTACCGGAACCGCAACGTCGCCTACATCCACCCCGACGGCGACACCCGGGTCATGCGGCACGCCGGCTACAGCGCCCCGCAGGGCTGCGCCGACAGCCGGGACCGCTGCTGCGAGCGGCACGCTCCCTCGCAGCTGGGCAACGTCACCATGTGCGCGGCGCAGCCGTTCGGCAGCCCCGGCGCCCGCTTCTTCTTCCTGGTGTTCGAACCCACACGCCCCTGATCCGCCCTGCTCCCGCGGCCCGGCGGGCACGATTGCCGCCGGGCCGCCCCAGCACGCACAATCCATGCCTATGGCACTTGCACCTGACATGAGACAGATCGCTCCCGGCGTTTTCGGGTGGCTTCCTCAGCAGTCCTCGACCTGGG
>DATEJD010000122.1:0-2350 GCA_035278325.1 Gemmatimonadales bacterium
GTCGTCGGGTCGGATGGGTACGCGGTTTATCGACTTCCCGATCGCGTCCGCCACGGCGTTGCCGATCGCCGCCGCAACCGGAACTATCGGCGGCTCGGCGACGCCCCTGGCCCCGAAGGGACCGGCCGAGTCGCCGTGCTCCAGGAGGATCGCCTCCACCTCCGGCACGTCCACCGCGAGCGGCAGCCGGTACGTCTCAAGAGTTCGCTGCAGGTACCGCGAATCCACGATCTCGAGTCCTTCGTAGAGCACGTAGCCGAGCCCCTGAGCAACGCCTCCCTGGATCTGGCCTCTGACTCCGACCGGGTTGATCGCCTTCCCGACCTCCTGCACTACCACGTAGCGAAGCACCGTCACGGCCCCCGTAGCCGGATCCACCTCCACCTCGGCAAAGTGGACGTGATACGTCGGAGTCGGGAACGTGGGGAAAAGCAGACCGCTGGCGCAGCTCGGGTTGTAGGCGGGCGCCGGCGTGGCGTATGACCCGGTGCCCATGATCGGACCGCTTGACCACATAGCCTCAGCTGCCACGCTTGCCAGGCTGATGGCGCGAGCAGGCGCCCCTCTGACCTGGACGCTGCCCCTCGAGAGCTCGAGGTCCGCCTCATCGACCTCCAGCACCCTCGCGGCGACGGCGAAGATCTTCTCGCGAACCTCGGCGGCAGCCAGCCGCACCGCCCGGCCGACGATATGCGTGGTCCGGGATCCCTGCGAACCGGCGTCATAGCCGGCAGCGTCGGTGTCCGGCATGCCAATGGAGATGTCACCCGGCTGGAGACCGAGCTCCTCGGCGGCAATCTGAGTGATGCCCATGCTCACCGCGCCGGAGCCGTTATCGGTGGCCGCGGAAACCAGGGCGGCCGTACCGTCCTCGTTGAGCTTGAGCGTCACTGCGCCTGGGCCCGGGTTGGTCAGCCATGTCGCGGCGGCAATGCCGACCCCTGTGAGCTTGCCCGCAGCCGGCGGTCGCCGAGTCGCCTCGTCCCACGGAAGGTGTTGGTAGAGGCGCTCGAACGCCTCGGTGAGGATGTCTGCGTCTTCCAGAACCTGCCCGACGAGCGACGCGTCGCCGCTCCGTATCAGGTTGTTGAGCCGGAATTGACGGCGATCGATGCCGAGCCGGAGCGCGCACTCATCCATGTGGCGCTCGAGCGCGAAGTACAGGTAGGTCCCGCTGACTCCGCGAAAGGCACCAGTTGGCGCCGTGTTCGTATATACAAGCCGACAACGGACACGGGCGGCGCCCGCTCTGTACACCTGGCCGAAAACATGCATCGGCAGGCTCGCCATGAAGGGCATCTCGCCGCTGTAGGCGCCGTTGTCCATGAGCACGTCGATGTCGCGTCCGAGGATCGTGCCGCCGGAGCTGAGCGCCGTCCTGATTCGGACGAGCCCGTTTTCACGCGAACCGCAGGAGAGCATGTCCTCTCCGCGGTCGTTGGTGATCTTGACCGGGCGCCGTACAGCCCTGGTGAAGAGCGCGGCGTAGATCTCGAGCGAGGCGTCGAGCTTCGCTCCGAAGCCGCCCCCGATGTGATGTCCAAGGACCCGGACGTCGGAGGTCCGGACCCCCAGGAACTGCGCCACCTGATTGCGGACATTGAAGGGAAACTGGCTTGCCGTGTGAACGATGAAGCGGCCGTTCTCGAATCGGGCGAGCGCGCTCTTGGGTTCGAGATAAGCCTGGTACTGACGCTGCGCCCGGTACTCGCCGTCCACCACCACGCTCGCCTCGTCGAACGCCTTCGCAACGGCATCGGGGTCGGGGTCGAGGAGGACGTCAGCCGCGATGTTGGCGTGGTGCGGATAGTCCATTGCGTACTCGTACCGGTCGGCCTCGGGGTGCACCAGCGGCGAGTCCGGAGCAGCCGCCGCTTCGAGATCGCCAACGGCCGGCAGCGGTTCGATCTCCAGAATGATCGCGTCCACCGCGAGCCTGGCGGTTCCCTCGCTGTCTGCGACCACGCCCGCAATGGGCTCACCCTCGTAGCGCACCGCGGACTCGGCGAACAGAGGCTGGTCGCGGACCACCGCGCCGGCCCGGGCTACGGGCGCATCCGCCGCGGTGAGCACCGCATGAACGCCGGGTATTCGAAGCGCGGGCGTGGTGTCGAGCACAGTTATGAACCCGGCAGGTACCGGCGAGCGCAGGAGCTTGCCGTAGAGGGTGCCGACCTCGAGGTAGTCGACGCCGTACACGGCCTCCCCACGGACCTTGGACTCCGCATCGGTGCGTACGACGCCCGATCCGATCAGAGGGGTCAACTGCCGCGCCCTGCCACGGCGCCGCGGACGGCCTCAAGGATCTGCGCGTAACCCGTGCAGCGGCAGATGTTTCCGGCGATGGCGT
>DATEJD010000123.1:0-5293 GCA_035278325.1 Gemmatimonadales bacterium
GGGTGTGGAATCCCGCCTTCGACGTGACCCCGGCGGAGCTGGTCACCGCGATCATTACCGATCGCGGCGTGTTCGCGCCGCGGGATGTGGCGGGGGCGGGGTAAGGGAATGAGGCCCTGATGCCTTCCATCCTCGCCCTCGACCAGGGCACCACCGGGAGCACCGCGCTGCTGGTGCACCAGGACGGCACTGTGCTCGGCCGCGGCTACCGTGAGTTCACCCAGCACTATCCTCGCCCCGGCTGGGTGGAGCACGACGCGGATGAGATCCTCCGCGTCTCGCTCGAGGCCATGCGGGAGGCCCTGGCCAACGCCGGCGAGCGGCCCGCGGGCATCGGCATCACCAATCAGCGCGAGACCGTGGTGGTGTGGGACCGCCGCACGCTCGCCCCGCTGGGGCCGGCCATCGTCTGGCAGGACCGTCGCACCAGCGAGCGCTGCCGCGAGCTTCGCGAATCCGGGGCGGAGGCGGTGCTCCGCGAGCGCACCGGGCTCGTCGCCGATCCGTACTTTTCCGCCACCAAGCTGGAATGGCTGCTGCGCGACGCCGACCTGCGCCGCCGGGCGGAACGGGGCGAGCTCGCGGCCGGCACCGTCGAGAGCTGGCTGGTGGCGCGGCTCACCAAGGGTCGGGTGCATGTCACCGATCACTCCAACGCGTCCCGCACGCTGCTCTACAACCTCGCCACGCGCGACTGGGACCCGGAGCTGCTGAGGCTCTTCGGTGTGCCGCGAGAGCTGCTCGGCGCCATCGTGCCCTCCGCGGGAACGGTCGGGGAAACGGCGCCCGACCTGCTGGGAGTGAGCCTTCCGATCGCCGGCCTGGCAGGCGACCAGCAGGCGGCCCTGTTCGGCCAAGGCTGCTGCGTCGAAGGTCTCGCGAAGAACACCTACGGGACGGGCGCGTTCCTCCTGGTGTACACCGGCGGCCGATTGCCCACGCCACCCGAGGGCGTGCTCGCGACCGCGGCCTGCGGCCCCAGCGGCGAGCCGGCCTACGCGCTGGAGGGCAGCGTGTTCATCGCGGGGGCGGCGGTGCAGTGGCTGCGCGACGGGTTGGGGTTGCTTCGAGTCGCCGCCGAATCCGAGGAGCTGGCCCGGAGCGTCGCGGACACCGGCGGGGTCCACTTCGTGCCGGCGTTCGTCGGCCTGGGCACGCCGCACTGGGAGGCGGACGCCCGCGGCACCATCACCGGCATCACCCGTGGGACGACGCGCGCGCACCTGGTCCGCGCGGCCCTCGAGGCGATGGCTTTCAGCAGCGCCGACCTGCTCGGCGCGATGGCTGGATCGGGCGACCTCCGGGTGCCTGCCCTTCGAGTCGACGGCGGGGCCTCCGCCAACGACTGGCTGATGCAGTTCCAGGCCGACGTGCTGGGCGTACCGGTCGAGCGTCCGGATATGGTCGAGACCACGGCGCTGGGCGCCGCGGGGCTCGCCGGCATCGCCCTTGGCGTCTGGAAGGGAACCGGCGATTTCCTGGCTGGACGAAGGTTCGAGCGATTCGATCCGGCCACGGGCGTGTCGGAGCGGAAGGCACTGCGCAGGGGCTGGGAGCGAGCGGTCGGTGCGGCGCTGGCCTGGGCCAGACAGGGAGGCCCCGGAGTCGCCGAGGCCGGCGTATGAGCCAACAGGCGGACACGGTCTGCGCCTCGTGCGGCGCGGTGGGCCCGGGTCGATTCTGCTCGTCGTGCGGGGCTTCCAGAGCTGTAGCGGCCTGCCGTCACTGCGGTGGCGCGCTGCCCTCGGGTGCCCGATTCTGCTCGGCCTGCGGACAGGCAGTCGCGGGTGCGGGACCAGGCAGGAGCGACCGGACACCCTGGATCATCGCCGGGGCGGCACTGGTGGCCCTGCTGCTCGCGGTCCTGGTCATGGTGTCCCAAACGCCGACGGCCCCGACCGTCGCCGCCGCGGCGGACGCGACCGCGGCCGACGCCGCCGACGGCCCCGCGCCGGACATCAGCGCCATGTCACCGCGCGAGCGATTCGACCGGTTGTACAATCGCGTGATGCGGGCGGCGCAGGCCGGCGATGAGGCCACCGTGGCCCGGTTTACCCCGATGGCGCTCATGGCGTACGGCCAGCTCGACTCCCTCGATGCCGACGCGCGCTATCACGCCGCCCTGCTGGAGGTACACAGCGGCGACATGACCGGCCCATCGGCGCTGGCGGACACCATCCTCGCCCGGCAGCCCGGGCACCTGTTCGGGTACATCATCCGGGGGACGGTGGCCCGCTGGCAGAAGGACGATGCCGCGCTCGAGCGCGCCTATGACGGCTTCCTCGAGCACTACGACGCCGAGATCAAGGCCGCCAGACCGGAATACGGCGAGCACCAGACGTCGATCCAGGAGTTCCACCGGCAGGCGGTCACCGCCAGGTCGTCGGGCGCCGGCACTTGAATCCGGCCGGGCGGAAGGGAACCTTTCTCGACAGGAATTGCCCTCGACTGGAGTCAGAATGAAGGCAGGCCACAAGTTCGTGCTGGGCGCCGCGCTCATCGTGGGCAGCGTCGGGTTCCTGATCGCCGAGGGCGTGAAGGAAACGGGGGTGTATTTCCTTACCCCCGCCGAGCTGGCGGCCAAGACGGCGGCGGACCCCACGTTCGTGGAGAACGTCGGGTTCAAGGTGGGGGCCAAGGTGGTGCCCGGCTCGGTCCGGCGGGACGATGCCCACCGGACCATCGACTTCCAGGTCTCGGACGGGGTGAAGACCTATCCGGTGACCTATCACGGCCTGGTTCCCGACACCTTCACCGACGCCAACGACATCGAGGTCGTGGTCGAGGGGCGGCTGGGACGGGACGGGGTCATCCGCGCCACCGACGTGCTCGCCAAGTGCGGCTCCCGCTACGAGGCCGTGCCCAAGGCCTGAGATTTCCATGACGCTGCTGGGACAGTTCTCGCTGTGGGTGGCCTTCCTGGTCGGCCTCTGGTGTGTCGCGATCGCCTTCGCCGGGCGGTGGCAGGACCGGCCGGAGCTCGCGTCCAGCGTGACGCGTGCCGTCTATGTGGTGTTCGGGGCGCTGGTGGTGGCCTCGATCTCGCTCTGGAAGGGCCTCATCAGCCACGACTTCAACATCGAGTACGTGGCTGCCTACACCAGTCGCAATCTTCCCCCCTACTACATCGTTTCGGCGTTCTGGGCCGGCCAGAAGGGCTCGCTCCTGTTCTGGGCCGTGGTGTTGTCGCTGTTCGCCAGCCTGGCCCAGCTTCTCACGCCGCGGCGGTACGCGCATCTGATGCCGTACGTCGCCGGCGTCACGACCACGGTGGTCGTCTTCTTCGTGAGCGTGATGCTGTTCGGCTCCAGCCCGTTCGAGCGGCTGCCGTTCACGCCGGCCGACGGCCGGGGGCTCAATCCCCAGCTCCAGAACGTGGGCATGGTGATCCACCCGCCGATGCTCTACCTGGGCTACATCAGCATCACCATCCCGTTCGCCTTCGCGGTCGCCGCGCTGCTCTCGCGGCGGCTCGACACCGGCTGGATCCAGGCCATCCGCAAGTGGACCCTCGTGAGCTGGCTGTTCCTGTCGATCGGCATCACGCTGGGCATGTGGTGGGCCTACGTCGAGCTGGGCTGGGGCGGCTACTGGGCGTGGGATCCGGTCGAAAACGCGAGCTTTCTGCCCTGGCTTACCATGACCGCGTTTCTCCACTCGGTGATGATCCAGGAGAAGCGGGGGATGCTCAAGCGGTGGAACCTGGGCCTGATCGTGGGGACCTTCCTGCTGAGCATCTTCGGGACCTTCATTACCCGGTCGGGCGTCATCGCCAGCGTGCACAGCTTCACGCAGTCCAACGTGGGGTATTTCTTCCTCGCGTTCCTCACGGTGGCGGCGGTGCTCTCCTTCACCCTGTTGTACACCCGCTGGCCGCAGCTCGAGGCCGAGGTCCAGCTCGAATCCATGCTGAGCCGCGAGGCGGCCTTCCTGTTCAACAACCTGTTGCTGGTCGGCATCGCGTTCTCGGTGTTGTGGGGCACGCTGTTTCCGATCCTGTCTGAGGCGGTGCGCGGCACCAAGATCACGGTAGGCCCGCCGTTCTTCAATCGGGTCAACATTCCGCTCGGATTGCTGCTGCTCGGCCTCACCGGCATCGGCCCGCTCATCGCCTGGCGCAAGGCGTCGACGGCGAACCTCCGGCGCCAGTTCGTGGGGCCGCTCGGGACGGCGGCCCTCGCGCTCGCTGGACTGCTCGCCGCCGGCGTCCGCGACTTCTACGCGACCATGGCCATCACGCTCGCGGCCTTCGTCGCGGGCACGGTCGTGCAGGAGTTCTACCGCGGCGTCCGGGCCAGGCGCCGGATGCACCAGGAATCCGTGCCGATCGCGTTCTTCCGGCTCATCGAGCGCAATCGGCGGCGGTACGGTGGCTACATCGTGCACGTGGGCGTCCTCATCTATTTCGTGGCGTTCGCCGGCATGGCCTTCCGGGTGCAGCGCGAGGCCACGCTCCGACCCGGCGACTCGGTGGAGCTCAGGGGCCCGTTCGGGCACACCTACCGATTTACCCACGTCGGCATCTCGCAGTACGAGGCGCTCAACCGGATCGTGAGCGCGGCCACGGTACAGGTGGCGATCGACGGCCGGCCCGCCGGCCTGCTCACGAGCGAGAAGCGCCAGCACGTGGACAGCTTCAAGCGGCCCACCTTCGAGCCGTCGACCGAGGTGGGCATTCGAAGCGGTCTGCGCGAAGACCTGTACCTCGTGTTCGCCGGCGCCGTGAACGGAACGGAGGAGGCGGTCTACCGCTTCAACATCAATCCGCTGGTCTGGTGGGTGTGGTTCGGCGGCTTCGTGCTCGCCTTCGGTGGGATCGTGACCATGTGGCCCGGCGGCGGGCCCGCCATCGCGGCCAGCCGGCCGGCGCAAAGCGGCTATGGCGTGTCGCTGGTCGGGGCGGGGGCGGGGTCGGCGGTGGCGGCACGGGAGTGAGCGCGATGGATGGTCACGGTAGTCGACGGGAGTTCCTGCGCTTTGGACTGGGCATGATGGTGGCCCCGATGCTTGGCGGCCAGGTGCAGGATTCGCTGGCCGGCCGCGGCTCGTTGGGCACCCTTCGGGACCCCAGCGCCATCGGTGCTTCCCGTGCCCCGACCGATCCCGAGGAGAACGAAGCGGAGATCCAGGCGATCGAGACCCGGCTGGCCTGCAACTGCGGCTGTACGCTCGACGTGTTCACCTGCCGGACCACCGATTTCTCCTGCACTTACTCTCCCCGCCTCCACCGCGAAGTCCTTGCGCTCCGGAGCCAAGGCAAGACCGCGCAGCAGGTGCTCGACGCGTTCGTGGC
>DATEJD010000124.1:0-15502 GCA_035278325.1 Gemmatimonadales bacterium
CGCGGACCCGAAGGTCCGCGGCGCTTTCGTTTTGGTCACCTTCTACCTGGCGAGCCGTTTCTCTATGTCGATCCGCGACGTCCTGATCTTCGATACCACCCTGCGCGATGGCGAGCAGGCGCCCGGCAACAGTCTCTCCCCCGAGGAGAAGCTTCGACTCGCCCGGCAGCTCGACGCGCTGGGCGTCGACGTCATGGAGGCGGGTTTCCCGGCGGCGTCCGAGGGCGACTACCGCAGCGTCCAGCAAATCGCGAGCGAGGTGCGCCGGCCCGTGATCGCGGCGCTGGCCCGCTGCCACGAGAAGGACATCGAACTGGCCGGCGAGGCCATCCGCCCGGCCGCCCGCGGCCGGCTGCACGTGTTCATCTCCACGTCGGACCTCCACATCCGGGACAAGCTCAAGACCACCCGCGAGGACGTGCTGGCCCGTGCCCGCGCGGCCATCCGCCAGGCTCGCGGCTACACCGATGACGTGGAGTTCTCGGCGGAGGACGCGAGCCGGACCGATCCGGACTTCCTGTGTCGGATCGTCGAGGCGGCCATCGAGGAAGGCGCGCGCACGGTCAACCTCCCCGATACGGTCGGCTATGCCATGCCGGAGGAGTACGGGAACCTGTTCCGCATGGTGCGGGCCCGCGTGCCCGGCGCGGACCAGGTGATCCTGAGCGCCCACTGCCACGACGATCTCGGCCTGGCCGTGGCGAACTCGCTGGCGGCCATCGCGGCCGGCGCGAGCCAGGTGGAGTGCACCGTGAACGGCATCGGCGAGCGCGCCGGCAACGCCGCCATGGAGGAGATCGTGATGGCCGGCCAGGTGCGCGGCCAGGCGGTGGGCTTCCGATGCAACGTGGACACTCGGGAGATCTACCGCACCAGCCAGCTGCTTTCGTATCTCACCGGCAGCTTCCCCCAGCCCAACAAGGCCATCGTCGGCCGGAACGCCTTCGCGCACGAGGCGGGCATTCACCAGCACGGCATGCTGCAGAACGGGCTCACCTACGAGATCATCCGGCCCGAGATGGTGGGCATTCCGCGCTCGACGCTCGTGCTCGGCAAGCACTCGGGCCGTCACGCGCTGGAGCGGCGTTACCGCGAGCTGGGCTACGATCTGACCGAGCTCCAGCTCGCCGAGGTCTACCGCCAGTTCACCGCCCTGGCCGACCGGAAGCGGGAGATCCTCGACGAGGACCTGCTGGCGCTGGTGCACGAGAGCTTCCACGACGCGCCGGAGGAGTACCAGCTCAGCCACCTGCGCGTGGTGTGCGGCAGCATCACCCCGACGGCCGAAGTCCGGATGACCGGCCCCTGGGCCGGCGAGCGCTCCGCCCGCGGCACCGGCGACGGGCCGATCGCCGCCGCGTTCACCGCCATCAGTGAGATCCTCGGCCGCCAGATCGAAGTGCTGAGCCTGTCGCTCCGCTCGCTCACGCCCGGCCGGGACAGCGTGGGTCAGGTGTTCCTGCAGGCCAAGGTGGATGGCAAGTCGCTGTCGGGGAACGGCGCCTCGACCGACATCGTCGAGGCCAGCGCCCGGGCGCTGATCCATGCGCTCAACAAGGCGCACCACGCCGACCGGCTCGAGGCCACCGAGCTCAACGCCGTCTATCTGTGGGGCGTGTGATGGGCGAAACGCTGACGGGCTCGCAGATCCTCTGCCGGGCGCTCCTCGAGGAGGGCGTCGAGATCCTGTGGGGCTATCCCGGCGGCGCGATCATGCCGTTCTATCACGCGCTGCCGGAGTATCCCGGCTTGCGCCACGTGCTGGTGCGGCACGAGCAGGCGGCCGCGCACGCGGCCGACGGCTACGCCCGCGCGAGCGGTCGCCCGGGCGTATGTGTGGCCACCTCGGGGCCCGGCGCCACCAACCTGGTCACCGGCATCGCCACGGCGCACATGGACAACACGCCCCTGGTCGCGATCACCGGCCAGGTGCCGCGGGCCATGATCGGCCGGGACGCCTTCCAGGAGACCGACATCATCGGCATCACCCAGCCGATCACCAAGCACAGCCGCCTGGTCGAGGACGTCGAGGACCTGGCCGAGGCGGTGCACGAGGCGTTCGCGGTGGCGCGCGAGGGTCGGCCGGGTCCGGTGTTGCTGGACGTGCCGAAGGATGTGCAGAATGCGAAGGCGGAATGGAACGGAGGGCGGTCGGACGGTCGGATGGTTGGACGGTCGGACGGAGCGTCTCGCGATCCGCATCTGCCATTTTCGCATCAGATGGCGCTGGTCGAGGCGGCGCGGCTCATCGCCCGCGCCGAGCGGCCGCTCATCATGGCCGGACACGGGATCATCCTGAGCGATGCCTACGGCGAGCTTCGTGAGCTCGCCGAGCGCACCGGCATGCCGGTGATCACGACCCTGCTCGGTATCAGCGCGTTTCCCGAGTCGCACCCGCTCCATCTCGGCATGCCCGGCATGCACGGGGAAGTGCACGTGAACCGCGCCATCCAGCAGGCCGACCTCATCATCGGCGTGGGGCTCCGGTTCGACGACCGGGTGACCGGCAACCTCGCGGCCTTCGCCCGGGGCGCGAAGGTGATCCACATCGAGCTGGACGCCTCCGAGATCGGCAAGAACGTGCCGGTGGCGGTCGGGCTGGTGGGCGATGCGCGCGCGATCCTGCGCGCGCTGCTCGACGGCGTCGAGCCCCGGCACTGCGACGGCTGGCGGGCCGAGATCGAGACCTTCGTGCGGCCGCGGGTCGAGAGCTTCAAGGGCGGGCTCTCGCCCGAGGGGATCCTGGCCTCGCTCGAGGAGTGCACCGCCGGTCGGTGCACCATCGTCTCCGACGTGGGACAGCACCAGATGTGGGTGGCCAAGCTGTTCCGCTACCAGCGTCCCAACACGCACATCACGTCCGGCGGGCTGGGCACGATGGGATTCGCGGTACCGGCGGCGATGGGCGTCGTGCTGGCCCGGCCGGGCGAGCCGGTGTGGGCCATCTCCGGCGATGGCGGGTTCCAGATGAACATGCAGGAGATCGCCACCATGGTGCAGGAGCGCATCCCGGTGAAGATGGCGATCTTCAACAACGGGTACCTGGGGATGGTGCGGCAGTGGCAGCAGTTCTTCCACGGCCGGCGCTACTCGGCGACACCCATCTGGAGTCCCGACTATGTGACCCTGGCGCAGGCCTACGGGGTCCCGGGCTACCGCGTCGAGCGCGCCGACCAGGTGGACGGCGTGGTACGCGCCGCGCTGGCGCACGACGGGCCGGCGCTGGTGGAGTTCCTGATCGAGCAGGAGGCCAACGTGTTCCCGATGATCCCGCCGGGCGCGTCGCTCAGCGAGCCGATCGAGTCGGAGGCCGTGACGGTATGACGACGACGCAGCGCGCCGTCACCGTCCTGCTCGAGGACCGCCTCATCACCTTCAACCGTGCCGTCGGGCTGATCCGGCGGCGGAACCTGCCCGTGCGGAGCATCGCCGTGGGCCCCACGGTCACGCCGGGCGTCTCGAGACTCACCATCATGATCCACTCCGACGAGGCGACGGCCGACCGCGCCGTCCAGCATCTGCAGAAGGTCGTGGGCGTTCGGGAAGCGGTCGCGTTTCCCGCCCGTGACGGCGTGACCCGCGAGCTCGCCCTGGTCAAGGTGCGCGCCACCGGCGACCGCTACGGCGAGCTGCTCGACGTGGTGCAGCTCTACCACGCCTCGGTGGTGGACGACAACCCCGAGGCCACCATCGTCGAGCTGACCGGCTCGGAGGCCTTCGTGCTGTCCTGCATCCGGGCGCTCGAGCGGTTCGAGATCCTGGAAGTGGCCCGGAGCGGCGCGGTGGCGCTGGAAGCGGGCAGCGACGCCGGCGCGCGCGTGGCGGCGAATATCTGAGTGGCGTCGGCGGAGCCGCGCCTCGAACCCGAACCGAGTCACCCGAGCGCAGCGAAGGGGTCAACGCTTCACGCATGAGACCCTGGCGCCGCGCCCGCTGACTCCTCACCACGAGATGGAGCGATGACGAACGAACCCGTGCGCGTGTACTACGACGCCGACGCCGACCGGAGCCGCCTTGCCGGCCGCACCTTTGCCATCATCGGCTACGGCAGCCAGGGCCACGCCCACGCCCTCAACCTGCGGGACAGCGGCGCCAAGGTGATCGTCGGGCTCCGGAAGGGCGGCGGCTCGTGGGAGCGGGCCAAGGCCGCCGGCCTCGACGTGCGCACCGTCGCCGAGGCGGCGGCCGCCGCCGACGTGATCATGATGCTCACGCCCGACCAGGACGGCCGGGCCATCTACGAGGGCGGCGTGGCGCAGGGCCTCAAGCCGGGCAAGACGCTGATGTTCGCCCACGGGTTCAACATCCACTACGGCGAGATCGCGCCGCCGGCCGGGGTCGACGTCTCCATGGTGGCGCCCAAGTCTCCGGGCCACCTGGTGCGGAGCGAGTTCGAGGCGGGGCGAGGGGTGCCGGCCCTGGTCGCCATCCACCAGGACGCGAGCGGCCAGGCCCTGGCCAACGCGCTGGCCTACGCGTCGGGGATCGGCTGCACCCGAGCCGGCGTCATCGCGACCACCTTCCGCGAGGAGACGGAGACCGACCTGTTCGGTGAGCAGGCGGTGCTGTGCGGCGGGGTGACCGCCCTGGTCAAGGCGGGCTTCGAGACCCTGACCGCGGCGGGCTATCGTCCCGAGATGGCGTACTTCGAGTGCCTGCACGAGCTCAAGCTGATCGTGGATCTCATGTACCGCGGCGGGATGCAGTTCATGCGCTACTCGATCAGCGACACGGCCGAGTACGGCGACTACACCCGTGGCCCGCGGGTGGTGACCGATGCGACCCGGGCCGAGATGCGCCGCATCCTGGACGCGATCCAGGACGGCTCGTTCGCCCGCGAGTGGCTGGCCGAGAACCGGAGCGGCCGGCCCAACTTCGAGCGGATGCGGCTGGCCGACCGGAATCACGAGATCGAGCGGGTGGGCGCCCAGCTCCGGGCGATGATGCCCTGGTCCGAGGAAGGAAAAGCCGCCGCGGCCCGTGCGGCGGAACCCAAGGAGCCCGCGGCCCGGAAGGCGGCGACGGTTTCGTGACGCCGTCGCGAACCCTGTTCGACAAGCTGTGGGACGCCCACGTCGTGAGCGGAGGTGGCAACGGCGCGCCCGCGCTGCTCTACGTCGACCTGCATCTGGTCCACGAGGTCACCTCGCCGCAGGCGTTCGAGGGGCTCAGGCTCGCGGGGCGCCGAGTCCGCCGGCCCGACCTCACCGTCGCGACGGTGGACCACAACGTGTCCACGGGCGATCGGCGCCTCCCGATCGCCGATCAGGTCTCCGCCCGCCAGGTGGCCGCGCTGGTCCGGAACGCGGCCGAGTTCGGGATCGAGCTGTTCGATCTCGAGAGCCCTGACCAGGGGATCGTGCACGTGATCGGGCCGGAGCTGGGGGTCACCCAGCCGGGCATGATCATCGTCTGCGGCGACTCGCACACCTCCACCCACGGCGCCTTCGGGGCGCTGGCCTTCGGGATCGGCACCAGCGAAGTCGAGCACGTTCTGGCCACCCAGTGCATCGTGCAGTCGCGCCCTCGCACCATGGAAGTCCGGTTCGATGGGGCGCCGGCCCCGGGCGTCACGGCCAAGGATCTGGTGCTGGCGCTCATCCGGCGCATCGGCACCGCCGGAGCGACCGGTCACGTGATCGAATACACCGGCGACGCCATCCGCGCGTTGTCCATGGAAGGCCGGATGACGGTGTGCAACATGTCCATCGAGGCCGGCGCGCGGGCGGGGATGGTGGCGCCCGATGAGACCACCTTCGCCTACCTTCGCGGACGCCCGCGTGCACCCGAGGGCCGCGCGTGGGATCACGCGCGGGCCGCGTGGGCGGAGCTCCGAAGCGATCCCGACGCGCGCTATGACACCACCGTCGTGGTCGATGCCGCCCGGCTCGGTCCGCAGGTGACCTGGGGCACCAGTCCCGGGATGACGGCCGAGATCACCGAACGGATTCCCGATCCGGCCGACGCGCCGTCCGACGCCGACCGGCAGTCGTACCAGCGCGCGCTTGACTACATGGGCCTGCGCGCCGGCACGCCGCTCGAGGGACTCAAGGTCGATCGCGTGTTCGTGGGCTCGTGCACCAACGCGCGCATCGAGGACCTGCGCGAGGCCGCGCAGATGGCCCGGGGCCGCAAGGTCGCGCGCGGGGTCAGGGCCATGGTGGTGCCCGGCTCGCAGCGCGTGAAGCTCATGGCGGAACAGGAAGGCCTGGACCGGATCTTCACCGATGCCGGATTCGAGTGGCGCAATCCGGGGTGCTCGATGTGTCTCGGCATGAACGACGACATCCTGAGTCCGGGCGAGCGCTGCGCCTCGACCTCCAATCGCAATTTCGAGGGACGGCAGGGCAGGGGCGGACGCACGCATCTGGTGAGTCCGATCATGGCCGTGGCGGCGGCGGTGGAAGGACGACTGGTGGACGTGCGCGGGCTCATGCGCTGACACCATACGGCGTATGCGGCGCATTCGTCGCCGTATCCGCGCTGTGATGCAGCTTCAGATGCATTAATGTAAGCTTTTTCACGACAGCTATTTACGTGATTGAGTTCAACTGAATTATGGATCGCGACCTTTTCGCGCCAGCATATTTATCCGTGAGCGTATGCAGCCCTTCACCGCGTATTCCGGTCGCGCCGTCTCACTCCCGCGCGCCAACGTCGACACCGATCAGATCATTCCCAAGCAGTTCCTCAAGCGGATCGAGCGCACCGGATTCGGGCCCGCGCTGTTCTACGACTGGCGCTACCTCGCCGACGGTTCGCCCGATCCCGCGTTCGAGCTCAACCGGCCCGAAGCCGCGGGCGCCAGCATTCTGATCACCGGTCCCAATTTCGGATGCGGCAGCTCGCGTGAGCACGCGCCATGGGCGCTCGCCGACTACGGCTTCCGCGCGATCATCGCGCCGTCCTTCGCCGACATCTTTTTGGGGAACTGCTGCCAGAACGGCCTGCTGGCCGTGACCCTGCCCGAGGCACAGGTGCGGACGCTGGCCCGCCGGGCGGAAGCGGGGGGCGATTACACCGTGTCGGTCGACTTGGTCGACTGCCGCGTGAGCGACAGCCAGGGCTTCGTAGCCGGCTTCGAGTTCGACGCCTATCGGCGCGAGATGCTGCTCCAGGGACTCGACGAGATCGGGAAGACGCTGCTGGAAGAGCCCAGGATCGCCGCGTACGAGCGGCGCCGGGCGGCCCTCACGACGCGGGGGCCCGCGTGAGCCGCTACACCATCGCGGTACTCCCGGGCGACGGCATCGGCCCGGAGGTGACGGCGGAGGCGCTGCGCGTGCTGCACGCGGCCGCCGACCTCCATGGCTTCACCATCGACGCGCGCGAGTTCGCGGTCGGCGCGGCCGGCGTGGCCGAGGCGGGCGACTCCCTGCCGCCCGCCACCGCCACGGGCGTCACCCAGGCCGACGCGGTGCTGCTGGGGGCGGTGGGCCATCCATCCCTCGCGGGGGCGGAGGGCCGTCGCCGCCCCGAGGCCGGCCTCCTGGCGCTCCGACAGTTGCTCGGCGCCTACGCGAATCTTCGCCCGGTCACCGTGCATCCGGCGCTGCGGCACGCCTCGCCACTTCGCCCCGAGCGGCTCGAAGGCGTCGATCTGCTCATCGTGCGGGAGCTGCTCGGCGGGCTGTACTATGGCCAGCCGCGGGCGCTCGAGCGCGACGCGGCCGTCAACACGATGCGCTATTCGGTGCCGGAGATCGAGCGAGTGGCCCGGGTGGCGTTCGACGCGGCCCGCGGCCGGCGGCGGTCCCTGACCTCGGTGGACAAGGCGAACGTGCTCGAGGTCTCCGAGCTTTGGCGCGAGACGGTGACCCGGGTCGCGACGGAGTATCCCGACGTGCGGGTCGAGCACCTCTACGTCGACTACGCCGCGATGCGCCTGGTCGCCAATCCGGCGGCCATCGACGTGCTGCTGACCGAGAACCTCTTCGGCGATATCCTGAGCGACGAGGGCGCGGTGCTGAGCGGATCCCTCGGCCTCTTGCCGTCGGCCTCCATCGGCGACGGGCCGGGTCTGTTCGAGCCGGTGCACGGCTCGGCGCCCGATATCGCGGGGAAGGGCATCGCCAACCCGCTCGGCGCGATCGCGTCGGCGGCGATGCTGCTGCGCTATGGGCTGGAGGAAGCGGAGGCGGCCGACGCGGTGGATCGTGCGATCGCTGCCGTGCTGGCGGAGGGTCTGCGGACACCGGACATCGCGCGGCCGGGCGAGGCGACGGTCGGCACGGTCGAGGTGGGGAGGCGGGTGGCCGCGCTGGTGCAGCAGGGGAATGTCGCGAACGTCTGATGGAGTCACCCTGAGCGAAGCGAAGGGACCATAAGTCGGCCTATGCCGCCTTCGCTTCGCTCAGGATGACTCCGGGCGAGGCTTCGCAACCCAGGCCTACGTCGCCGGCCGCCGCGCCAGCTCCGCCCGCTCCCACCACCACACCCACATCGCGGCCCACCCGGACCCCAGCAGCAGCCCCGCCAGTACGTCGCTGGGCCAGTGCACCCCGAGATAGACCCGGGAAAAGGCGATGAGGAGCGAGCACACCACCGCCCCCAGGAGCAGGGCGATGCGCGTGCCGCGCGGCCACGGCGCGGTCCAGATGAGGACACCGAGACCGAAGACCAGCGGCGCCATGGTCGCGTGCCCCGAGGGGAACGAGTACCAGCCGCCGCCGGCGCCGGCCACCCTGGGAATCACCCTGGGCCGGGGCCGCTGAAACACCCACTTCGCCACCCCGTACAAGGCCCAGCCGCTCACGGTGGCGGCCGCGTAGCCGGCCGCTTCGGCTCGACGGCGGATCAGGGACAGTCGGAGGCTCAGGAGCAAGGCGAGCGGGATCTCGACCTCACCCGCGCCGATCGCGCTGAGCCAGAGCATCACCACCGTCACGCCGTCCGACCGCATCCCGCCCACGGCCAGCATCAGGCGGTGATCCAGCGCCTGGGTCCATCCGGCCTCGACCGCGAGCGCGAGCACGCCGAACGCTACGAAGCACACGACTGCGACGACCCCGCTCCGCCGCGCCTCGGAGGCCGTCTCGGGCCGATCGACGACCGCGACGCTAGAGATCGGTCACCGCGCCCAGGCTCGCGCTGGACACCTGTCGGGCGTACTTGTGCAGGACCCCCGCCCGGTAGCGGGGCGCGGGCGGCGTCCACGCCTCGCGCCGACGGGCCATCTCCTCCTTGCACACGTCCACCGCCAGCAGCCGCTCGTTCGCGTCGATGGTGATGAGGTCGCCCTCCTCCAGCAGGGCGATGGGTCCCCCCACGGCCGCCTCGGGCGCGACGTGCCCGACCACCAGCCCGTAGGTGCCGCCCGAGAAGCGGCCGTCGGTGATGAGCGCGACCGAATCGCCCAGCCCGGCCCCGATGATGGCCGATGTCGGGGCGAGCATCTCGCGCATGCCCGGGCCGCCGCGGGGGCCCTCGTGCCGGATCACGATCACGTCGCCCGGTTTGATCCGGCCGGCGAGGATGGCCGCGAGACAGGTCTCCTCCGATTCGAAGATCCGCGCGGGGCCCGTGATCCGGGGTTCCTTCACTCCCGTGATCTTGGCGACCGATCCTTCCGGGGCCAGGTTGCCGCGCAGCACGGCGAGGTGGCCCTGCGGGTAGACCGGGCGCGACCAGGGACGGATCACGTCCTGGTCGGCACGGGGCTCCTCGGGGACGTCCCGGAGCGTCTCCGCGATGGTCTCGCCGGTGATGGTGAGCGCGTCCCCATGGAGCAGGCCATGGAGCAGCAGCATCTTCATGACCTGGGGAACACCGCCCGCCGCGTGCAGGTCGGTGGCGACGTAGCGGCCGGAGGGCTTGAGGTCGCACAGCACGGGGACTCTGGCGCGGATGGTCTCGAAGTCGTCCAGCGTGAGCGGCACGCCCGCCGAGTGGGCGATGGCGAGCAGATGCAGCACCGCGTTGGTGCTGCCGCCCAGCGCCATCGCCACCGCGATGCCGTTCTCGAATGCCGGCCGGGTGAGGATGGCGCGAGGGCGGAGCCCGCGCCGCACCGCGGCCACCAGGACCTCGCCCGAGCGGGCGGCGCTCTCCGCCTTCTCCGCGTCCTCCGCAGCCATGGTGGATGAGCGGGGCAGGCTCATCCCCATCGCCTCGAACACCGACGACATGGTGTTCGCCGTGTACATCCCGCCGCACGAGCCCATGCCGGGGCAGGCGTGCCGCTCCACCTCGAGGAGCTCGCGCTCGTCGATCCGGCCGGCGCTGAACTGGCCCACCGCCTCGAACGCGCTCACCACGGTCAGATCCCGCCCGTGCAGGTGGCCGGGCTTGATGGTGCCGCCGTAGACGAAGATCGCGGGAATATCCATCCGGGCGATCGCGATCATCGCCCCCGGCATGTTCTTGTCGCACCCGCCCACGGCCACCACGCCGTCCATGCTCTCCGCGCCGCACGCGGTCTCGATCGAGTCCGCGATCACCTCGCGCGACACCAGGGAGTACTTCATGCCCTCGGTGCCCATCGAGATCCCGTCGCTTACGGTGATGGTCCCGAAGATCTGCGGCATCGCGCCGGCGGCCCGCACGGCCGCCTCCGCCCGGCGGGCGAGCACGTCGAGGCCCGCGTTACAGGGCGTGATCGTGCTGTAGCCGTTGGCGATGCCGATGATGGGCTTGCCGAAGTCGTCGTCGCCGAAGCCGACGGCCCGGAGCATGGCGCGATTGGGTGCGCGCTGGACGCCGGCGGTGATGGCGGCGGATCGAAGAGGTGAGGGCATGTGGGAATGTAGACGGAACGACGGAAGGACGGAAAGACGGAAAGGACCAGCGCCGCACTTGAGCCGCTGGTCCTTCCGTCTTTCCGTCCTTCCGTCGTTCCGCCCTATCGATCAGGCATCGTAATACAGGAAAAACTCGTACGGATGCGGCCGCAGGTTGACCGGCGCGATGTCCTTGGTCCGCTTCATGGTGATCCAGGTGTCCAGCACGTCCGGCGTGAACACGTCGCCCTTGAGCAGGAAGGCGTGGTCGGCCTCGAGCGCGGCCACGGACTCGGCCAGGCTGCCGGGCACCATCTTGATGCTCGCCTTGCGCTCGTCGTGCAGCTCGTACAGGTCCTCGTCGATCGGCATCGGCGGCTCGATCTTGTTCTGAATGCCGTCGAGCCCCGCCATGAGCAGCGCCGAGAACGCGAGGTACGGGTTGGCGGTCGGATCGGGCGCCCGGAATTCGACCCGCTTGGACTTGGGGCTGTCGGAATACATCGGGATCCGGCAGATCGCTGAGCGGTTCCGCGCCGAGTACATCAGGTTGACCGGCGCCTCGAAGCCCGGGACCAGCCTGCGGTAGCTGTTCGTGGTCGGCGCGCAGATCGCGAGCAGGGCGGGGGCGTGCGCGATCAGGCCACCGATGTAGTGCCGCGCCGTCTCGGAGATGAGGGCGTAGCCATCCTTATCGAAGAACAACGGCGTGTCGCCCTTCCAGAGGGACTGATGGCAGTGCATGCCCGACCCGTTGTCGCCGAACAGCGGCTTGGGCATGAACGTGGCCGTGAAGCCCAGCTTATGGCAGACGTTCTTGACGATGTACTTGTACAGCATGAGGCGGTCCGCGGTCTGCACCAGCGTGCCGAACCGGATATCGATCTCCGCCTGTCCCGCCGTTCCCACCTCGTGGTGCTGCACCTCGACCGGCACGCCGGCCGCGATCATCGCGAGCATGATCTTGGAACGGACATCCTGCAGGCGGTCCACCGGCGGCACCGGGAAGTACCCTTCCTTGTGGCGGGGACGGTGTCCCAGGTTCGGGCTGCCGCCGTTCCGGCCCGAATTCCAGATGCCCTCTTCCGAATCGATGTGGTAGTAGGCCTCGAAGGCGTTCTGATCGAAGCGAACCGAATTGAAGATGAAAAACTCCGCCTCCGGCCCCCAGCAGGACGTGGTCGCGATGCCGGTGGTCTTGAGGTATTCCTCGGCCTTGAAGGCGATGAACCGCGGATCGCGCGAGTACGGCTCGAGCGTGACCGGGTCGTAGATGTCGCAGGTGAGCGACAGGGTCGGCACCTCGAGCACCGGGTCCACGAAGGCGGTGGACACGTCGGGAAGGAGCAGCATGTCGCTCTCATTGATCGCCTGAAAGCCGCGGATCGACGAGCCGTCGAAGCCCAGCCCCTCGCGGATCATCTCCTCGCTCAGCGTGGCGGCTGGAATCGAGAAGTGCTGCCAGGTGCCCGGCAGATCACAGAACTTCACGTCGACGACCTGAATGTTCTGCTGGCGGATCAGGTCGAGGAGCTTGCCGACCTCGCTGGTCTGTGTGACGCGGTTCGGGGCACTGGTGCGGGCGGTCGTGGCCATGGCGGTCTCGCGCTGGTGGTGCGGGTGGACTAGTGAGATGCCCCTGCGTCGCATCGCGAGCGCAGGGGCATCGGGTACGCTGCTGGGCAGCGGGACGGAGGCCCGGGCGGCTCGCGATCTCGCGGCGACTGGTTTCGAGCTGACCAACGCATAGTCCCTCCGGGCCCGGCTGTGTCGGTAATCGGAGTATAGGGTCCGGTGTACGAAGTGTCAAGTGAATTGTGCACGTTGTGCACGAATTACAGTTCACTGATGCCGATTAGAGCCGCTAATGAGCCAGTATGTCCCACTATTTGTGCAGCTTAAGACCGTTCACGCTGACCCGCGTGCGCACGAGGGCGGCCCTCACCCCCGGCCCGCGGATCGGTTAACCTTTACGGCGACTAGCGCGCCTCGGAGGTGGTCTGCCGCTCCTGATCTGCTCGTCCTGCCACGACCCGCTGCCTGAAGGGCGGGCGCACTGCCCGCGGTGCGGGCCCGGCCGCCTGGCCCTGCTCGCGACCGGCGAGCTTCCGGCGCAGGCGCCGCGCCTCGTCGAGGGGGATCAGGGTGCCGCGCTTGGGCGGGCGTTGGGCGGCAAGTACCGGGTGGTGCGGCTGCTGGGACGGGGCGGCTTCGCCGAGGTATACGAGGTGCGGGACGAGGACCTGCAGCGGCGGCTCGCGGCCAAGGTGCTGCGGGCCGACATTCCCTGGAGTCCGGTCACGCTCGCGCGCTTCAAGCAGGAAGCCCGCGCCGTTGCCCGTCTCAACCATCCCCACACCCTGCCCATCTTCTTCGTCGGCGAGGGTGAAGGGCTGGTGTTCTATGTGATGCCGTACTGCGAGGGCCGGACCCTCGGCGAGCTGCTGCGCGCGGAGGGCGCGCTGTCGGTCCCGCGCGCCCTGGCCATCATCGAGCCGATCCTCGAGACCCTCCAGCACGCCCACGAGCACGGGCTGGTGCACCGGGACGTCAAACCGGACAACATCCTGATCGAGGCCGGCGGCGGCCGGCCGCTGCTGGTGGACTTCGGGATCGTGAAGTACCTGGACGGCGGCGCGGGGAACACCCAGACGGGGTTCATCGTCGGCACGCCGCTCTACATGAGCCCCGAACAGGCGCTGGGCCGGCACGACGTGGATGCGCGGGCCGACATCTACGGCATCGGCGTCGTGCTGTTCCAGATGCTCACCGGTGCGCCGCCGTTCGAGGGGGACGATTCGCAGGAGATCGTGACCCGCCACCTGCACGATCCGGTACCCGTCTCGACGCTCTCCAGTGACCGGGTGCCCCCGTGGCTCAAGGCGGTGATCGTTCGCTGCCTGGCCAAGCATCCGGACGATCGCTATCCGAGCGCGCGCGCCGTGCTCGACGCGCTGCGCGAAGGCCGCGGCGCCACGGCACCCACTCCCGTCCCCGAGGGCGCGTCGGCCCCGACGCCTCGGTCGGAAGACGAGACGCCCACCGCCGCGATGCCGGCTGCTCGCCCACGGGGGCGGCGGCGCTCGATGGTGGCGGTGGGCCTGGTGGCGGTCGTGGGCGCGCTGTGGGCGACGGTCCAGCCCCAGGGATCACTCGTCGTCTACAATCGCCTGGCCGAGCCGGTGGCGCTCACGCTGGACGACACCGGGTTCACGGTGCCGGCCGGCGACAGCTTGCGGCTGCCGGTGCCAGCCCGTCGCGCCCTCGAGGCCCACTGGGCCATGGTGCGCCCGACCGGCGGACATGGTCGCCCGCTGGGCGTCGAGGTCGAAGGCACCATCACGAGCCGCGGCGTGCGAGGCGAGCTGCGCGAGGTGGTGGCGGCCGGGGCAGGGGGGCAGGCCCGGTTCTCGCCGCTCGTGGTCAACCGGACCACGCACCGGCTCCATGTGGCCGTGACGAGCGCGTCGGACACCATCGAGTGCGGCTGTACCGTGGCGCCCGGCGACTCGATTCGGCTGGGCTACTACCCGCTCGACCTGACCAGCTCGATCCGGGTGCGCGATACCGCGCAGGCCGCCGGCAGGTTCAACGCATTGCTCACGGGGGTGGATTCCATCACCGGAGTCGTGGTGGTCCGGGTGACCCCGTCGTCGCTGGTGCCGCCGCCGATCCGGCCCGCGTCCGCCCGCCCGCGGGCCGCGGAGCACCGGGACCCTCTGCGGGCCATCCTCCCCATCCACTGATGGCGCTCGCCGACCAGTCTTCGACTCCACCCGCCGACCAGTCCGCCTCCGCATCGCCCACGCCGCCTCCGGCCACGCCACCACCGCGCCCGGGCGGCATCGGGGTGCCGCTGGTGCCGATGGTGCTGCTGTTCGTGCTGATCGCGGCGGCCGCGGCCGGGGTGCTGCTGCTCCTCCGGCCGCGGCTGGAGTTCCGGAACACGCTCGCGGCGCCGGTGCGGCTGGTGGTGGGAGACCAAGCACCGCGCGTCGTACCGTCCGGCGCAACCGTGCGGGTCTCGATCGCGCGGGCACAGACGCTGGTGGCGCAGTGGGAGCTGCAGCGTCCCCTCTCCGCCGATGGCAAGCCTATGGGCGAAGAGGTGCGGGGGTCGTCGGTGTTGCGCGATCCGTCGGGCACGACCCGGCTGCGCGCGTCACCCCGCCCCGACGACACGGCCTATTTCGCGCCGCTCATCACCAATGCCACGACCAGGCCGCTCCGGGTGGCCGTGAACGCGGGGCTCGTGGGCGCGGTGGACTGCGGCTGCGCTGTCCGCCCCGGGGCACGGCGGGTGTTCATCGGCTATTACCGACTGTTCCAGAACAGCACCGTGCAGGCGAGAGCGGCCGGTGCCGGCTCGGCGACGTTTCGGGATCTCGGGCCGGCGGTCTCGGCGCCCGACGGCTCGGTGGGACTTCGGTTCGAGGACAAGGACCTCCGGTAGGGGAGCTCCCCCTAGGACTTCTTCCGCTTCACCCGCAGCACGCTCCCCGGCGTCACCGCGGCGAATCCATACTTCTCGCGCAGCTGGTCCACCGCCACCGACAGGTCGCGAAGCCGCCGGCGCTCTGGTGGCTCGAACAGGTCCGCCTCGGCGGCCACGCCCAGGTTCGTGGCGGCGATGCCGATGAGCCGCACGCCGCGGTTCCGTCCCCGCACCTCCTCGAACGCGGCGCGGAACAGGTCGCGCGCCGCGCCGAAGAGCTCGGCGTCCAGATCCGTCGCCATCTCGAAGGTGTGCCGCCGGGTCACGGTGCGGAAATCGTCGTGGCGCA
>DATEJD010000125.1:0-25934 GCA_035278325.1 Gemmatimonadales bacterium
GGCCGCGGCGCGCTCGGCGGCGACGGTCTCGCGATCCGCCGTGGCCGCCGCGCAGCGGTCGGCGAGCACGCGCAGGCGCTCGGCCTGGAGCGCCAGGGGCTCGAGCTCGCGGACCTGCGCCACCAGGGCCTCGTGTCGCGCCTGGTCATACGATCCGGCCGCCTGGCCCAGGGCGCGCTCGAGCTCGGAGAGTCGAAGCGTGAGCCGGCGCCGCTCCTCCTCCAGAGTCGCGCCCTCCTGAGCCAGTGCCTCGAGGCGGCCCGACTCGCTGGTGGCCTCCGACAGCTCGCGCTCCAGCTCGACGCGCCGCCGATCGGCCTCGTCCAACTCGCGGGGCTCGAGCTGGAGCTGCTCGATCCGCTGCTTGTAGTAGTTGCCGTTGGCCACCACGTCCTCGATCTGCCGATCGAGCAGGCCGAGGACCTTGCCGTATTCCGCGCCGAGAGGACGGGCACAGGTCGGGCAGTCTCCCTCCGGGCCCGCCTGCACGATCCGCTGCCGCTGCTCCTTGAGCTCCTGGTATTGATCGAGGAGACCCTGGCGCTTAGTGCGGGCGTCCTGGGCATCGCGCACCCAGGCGGTGCGGAGGTTCTCGCTGTCGAGCGACACGCTGGTGAGCATCGCGCGCACGTCGCTCACGCGGCTCCGGGCGCCGTCCAGCTGGGCGCGCGCCGGCAACCGGCTCAGCCGCTCCTCGATCGAGCCGGCGTGCCGCCGGACGTCCTCGAGCTGGGCGGACAGCCCTTTTCTCGTCGCGTGTGCCTCGGCCTCCCGCTCGAGCACCACGACCTCGGCCCGAAGAGCGGCGAGCGGCGCGAGGCGCTGGGCGACCTGCTGCAACTGCCTGGTTGCCGAGCCGGCCTCCGTTACCTCACGGGTGAGCCGCTCCTCGCGCTCGGTCGCGGCGCCTATCTGGTGCTCGGCCACCCGCAGCTCCGCCTCCAGCTCGAGCGCCGCCTCGCGCTGGCGCTGGAGCTGCTCCCAGCGGGGGCGGACCTCGGCAAGCGTGGCCTCGGCGGCGGCGGCCTGGGCGGCTGCCGTCTGCTCAGCCACCCGGGCCGCCGCGACGCGCTCGCGAGCGCGAGCCTCGGCGGCCTCGATCTCGGCCAGGTCACCGAGCGAGGCGCGGAGCGCGTCGTACCGGGCGCGCAACGCCGAGCGCCGCTCCTTGAGCCGATCCTGCGCGGCCCGAATGCGCTCGTAGCCGAGCACCCGCGACAGGAACTGGGCCCGTTCGGGAGCCGACATGGCCGCCATCACGGCGAGCTCCTTCTGCCCCGTGAAGTAGGTGTTGAAGAACTCCTCGCGGGTCATGCCAAGCAGGCGGGTGATGCGGTCGGTGACGGCGCCGATCGAGTTGGCGATCGGCGCGGGGTCGCCATCCTGATACAGCTCGGCGCCGTTCAGGGTCCGCACCACGCGATAGTGATGCGCGCCGAGGCTGAACTCCATTTCCACCTCGACCCGCGAGCGCGGCGCCGCGCCGCGTCGGCGGATGGTCTCGCGGCTCCCGCGGGCGGCGGGCATGCCGTACATGGCCCAGGCGATGGCCTCGAGGATGGTGGTCTTGCCGGCGCCGTTGGGCCCGACGATGCCGGTGAGCCCGGCGCCCAGCACGAGCTCGGTGTGCTCGTGCTGTCGGAAGTTGGCCAGGCGCAGGCGGTGGATCTGCATCAGCTCGCCAGGTCGCGCTCGACGCTGTCCATGAGCGCCTCGCCAAGCTGGACGAAACGCTCGCGATCGAGCTCGGCGGGCAGCGGGCGCCGCTCGAGGTACGATCTGACCAGCTCGGGCAGGGTCTGACGCCGCCCCGGTGCGCCGGTGCCGACCATGCGGTTCACCTCGGGGCGGCGCAGGTCCAGATGGAAATGCAGCGCGGTGGTCTTGAGGGCCCGGATGGCGGCGTGGTCGAGCTCCCTCGCCACGTGGCGCGGAATGTTGTGGACCAAGAGCCGCACCACCTTGTCCGCCACCCCGCCCCGCACGGCGGCCACCCGCGCCGCGATCAGCGCATCGACGGCCTCGGCCTGCAGCCCATCCGCCTCGACCGGCTCCAGGTCCAGGATCTCGCGCGCCAGCGGCACGGGCCGCCGGTCGACGGTCCCGCGATCCACGTCGACCAGGAGCCATCCCTTCCCGAGCGAGCCGTGGTCGACCTCGTCCACCAGCTCACCCCAGAGGTTCGGGCTCACGTACTCGAGGGATCCGGCATACCATATCCGCGGCGCGACTCGATGCTGGACGTGATAGTGACCCAGCGCGATATAGCTCCACTCGGATGGTGCCAGCTGGTCCAGGTCGAGCACGGCGCCGCCGTACTCCGCTCCGCTGCGGTCGAACGGAAAGACGCCCTTGATTTCGCCGTGGAGCACCAGCACCCGACGGCGCTCTTCTCCTTCGGGCCTGAGCACCGGCCGCTCGGCGCCCATTAGCGCCTGGTGCGGCACCGCGAGGACGCTCAGATCGAGCGCGGGATAGACGAACCGGCGCGGCTCCTCGCTCGCCACGTCCACACCCAGCTCCTCGAACAGCCGCAGGATGGAGCCGGTCTCGGTCGAGCGGGGCGTGTCGTGATTGCCGGCGATCAGGACCACCGGGGCGTCGCGGAGGGCCTCGCGGAGCCGCTGAAACTGCCGAAAGGCGAACACGATCGCGGCGTTGGTGGGCCGAACCGAGTGGAACAGATCACCGGCGACCACCACGGCGTCGGGGCGGGCCTCGATGACGCCGTCCACCGCCACGCGGAACGCGTGGGCGACGTCGGCCTCGCGCTGGTTGATACCGGACGGGGTCTGTCGATGGTACTGCCGGATGCCGAGGTGCGGATCGGCGATGTGGGCCAGTTTCACCCTCGAAATGTCTCGCCGCGGGGCGATTAATCAAGGTCCCGGCTGACGAAACGGGCGCTCCCGCAAGGAGTTAACGAGACGCAGCGAAGTCGCTTGACAGGTCCGGTGAATTCACCACGGAAGCACGGAAGTCACGGAGGAAGCAGGAACTTTGTGGGTGTGCTGTTTACCCCCAGCAGTTCTCCGTGACTTCCGTGCTTCCGTGGTGAATTGGCCCCTCACCCGAGGCTCCGCCTAAGAAGAAGCGCTGACCCAGACGAGGACCGGACCGCCATGGCCGCTCACTTCGGCTCGGAGAGAACGCGGCGCACCTTGAGGCGAAGCAGCCGGGTTCGGCTGGTGAGCCAGCCCGCTTCGCGTACCTGATCCTCTTCGCGCAGGTCTTCCCAGGCCTCCGCGATGCCCTTGCGTCCGAGATAGCCAAGCAGCCGGGTAGGATTATCCCGCGCCACGACCGGCAGGCGTCCCACGCCGCGGGCGATCATCTTGTCCACGGCTTCTTCCAGCATCTCGTCGGGATAGGCCGTGATCGGCGGCGAGGTGCCGGCCTGGAGGACCGTGACCGCGGGCTCGGACCTCCGCTCCATGGCCCGCACCACGTCTCCCCGCGTGATCACGCCGGCGAGCCCGCCTTTGGCGTCCACGATCGGCCACGCATAGTGGGGTGCCAGGACCGGGTCGTGGGCAGCCAGCCGGGCGAACAGGGCTTCCACCGTCGTCTCGGCGGGCACGCTCGGAACGTCCCGCTGCATCACGTCTTCGACCCGCACCCGGGAAAGCGGATTGACGATGTACTCCCGCATCACGTGGTAGCCCCGGCGGGCCACCTTCTCGGTGAGGATCGAGCGGCGCATGAGGAGCACCGTCACGGCCTGAGCGCCGACGCAGGCGATGAACAGCGCCGGCAGCACGTGGATGTCGTCGGTCAGCTCGAGCATGAACGCCACCGCGGTGAGCGGCGAGCGCATGGTGCCGCCCATGATGGCGGCCATGCTGATCATGGCCCAGAGCCCGGTATCGCCCGAGTGGATCCACCGCGCCTCGATCGCGCCGAGCGATCCGCCCATGATGAGGAGCGGCGCGAGAACGCCTCCGGACGTTCCCGAGCCGAGGGCGATGGCCCAGATGAGCGCCTTGGTGATCGCCAGCCCGAGCAGGAACCCGCCGACCAGATGCCCGTTGAGGAGATCGCCGATGGTGTCGTACCCGACGCCGAGGGCGCGAGGGAAGGCGAGGCCGCCCAGGCCGACGAACAACCCGCCGATGACCGGCCACCACATGTAGTGGATCGGGAGCTTCGCGAAGAGATCCTCGAAGGTGTACACCAGCCAGGTCAGCCCGCCGGACGCGAAGCCGGCGGCAACCCCGACCACCAGCGAAAGGAGCAGCTCCTCCCAGGCGAGCGAGGAGTGGAACGCGACGGGAAAGATCGGTCCCGACCCGAGCAGCGGCACCCGGACCGCGCCGGCGACCGCGGCCGCGGCGGCGACCGGAATGAAGCTGCGCGGCTTCCACTCGAACAGCAGCAGCTCGACGGCGAGCAGGACCGCGGCCAGCGGGGTGGCGAAGATGGCCGCCATGCCGCCGGCGGCGCCGGCCACCAGGAGGGTCTTCCGCTCCGACGCCGACAGATGGAACGCCTGGGCGAACAGGGAGCCGAGGGCGCCCCCAGTCATGATGATCGGACCTTCGGCGCCGAAGGGTCCGCCGCTGCCGATCGAGATCGCCGACGAAAGCGGCTTGAGCAGCGCGACCTTGGCGCTCATGCGGCTCCGGCCGATGAGGATAGCCTCCATCGCCTCGGGAATGCCGTGGCCGCGAATCTTCTCCGAGCCGTACCGCGCCATGAGGCCGATGATCAGCCCGCCGGCCGTCGGCACCAGCACCGCCCAGGGGCCGAGCTGGTTGGCGGCAGGCGACACCAGGGTCGAGCTCAGGCGATGATAGTAGAACAGATTGGTCAGGCTCCCGATGAGCCACACCAGCGCCACCGCCACGAAGGCGCTGATCACGCCCACGACGGCGGCCATCGGGGTGATGATCAGGAGGCGCGAGTCGGCGGTGAAGTCGCCTAGGCGGTCGGTGTGTGGGAGTGCGGGAGCGGGAGCGGGAACGGAAGCGGTTGCGGTGAGTGGATCGGAATTCATTCGTCAACGTAACGGCGGCCGACGCGCTCGGGCAAGCGGATCAGAAGCCGTAGTCCTCCTCGGCGCGGCGCACCGCCGGCACCGGGCGACGGGCCTGGGCCATGACCTCGGGGCTCACCCGGCGACCCAGGCAGGCGCGGAAGAAGGCGAGCACGTCATCGGGGCGCTCGCGGCGGGTGGCGGCGAGCGCGCGACGCACGTCCTCCTCGCGGCGCCCGTCGACCAGCGCGCGTACGCCGTCGGCGGTGACACGCCGGTCGAGCGTCCGGAGCTGACTGGCGACGGCATCGGGGAACGCCAGGTCGGAGGCGGGGGGAAAGCGCTCGATGCCTTCGCGGCTGCCGAGCACGGCGGGCCGGGGAAAGCGAACGAAGATCGGCTGGGTGAAGTGCGGGTGCCGGACCATGAGCTCGCCCTTGGGCAGGGTCGCGAGCTTGATCTTGGTGGCGGGCGAGAGGGTCGCGTAGGCCGGCGTCGACAGCTCGTCCATGTCCATGCGGCCGAACACACCGGTGCCGGCGTTGCCGACGACGCGCCGCTGCACCTGGGACCGGAACTGCTGGGCCGAGAACAGCACCAGGCCGAGGTAGCGGCCGCGCTCCGACAGATCGAGCAGCATCTTCCGCACGTACGTCTCGGCGCCGTCGGCCGGGGCGTACTTATTGAGCTCGTCCACGAACACGACGACGTGATCGACCCCGAGATCGCGGCGCTCGAGGTGCTCGCGCAGCTTGGAGACCACCCGAGCGAACACCAGGTCCTGCGCCAGCGGGTCCAGGCCCGCCACGTCGACGACGTGCACGCTGCGGTCGGCGAACGATCCCCAGGGGAGATCATGGGCCGCGCCGTCGTCGGTGACCAGGCCCTTGGATCTGGTCGAGATGTTGCTGAGCCGATTGCGCACCTTCCGGATAGTGGCGAGGTGGTGAGTCTTCCAGACTTCGGCACCCTTCCCCAGCGCCTCCATGAAATCGAAGATGGCGCGGAAGAATTCCTCGAGATCGGCGAAGCTCTGCACCTGGAACGGGCGACCCCGGAGCATGTCGTCCTGGTATTCGCGGCCCACCACGCGATCGGCCAGGAAATCGATGAACGCGTCGGCCTTGGCATCGACGTCGTCGCGGTTGAGGACCACCTCCGCGTAGTCGAGCACCTCGCGCAGGCCCCACACGAGGGGCTGGGTGTTGGCGGCCAGTTCGTCGTTGGTGCGCAGGGTGTTGAGGTTCACGCCATCGGCCTTGAAGGGCGCGTAGTAGCGCACGTCGCCGAACGGCTCGGCGCGAAGGCCCAGCCGGGCGTATTGCCGGCGGTCCTCCTCGGTCAGCGTGGCGGGCTGATCGAGGAAGCAGAGGTCGGGGCCCTTCACGTTGAAGCAGAGCGCCGCGACCGTGCCTTTGTGGCGGGGGAAGGTCTGAAAGATGCTGCCCAGCAGGAACTCGACGGCGCTGGTCTTGGTCGCGAGCCCGGAGACGCCGGTGATGTTGAGATGCGCCGCCTCGGGGCCGAGCAGGAAGTCGCAGTCGAGGTAGACCGGAGACTCCAGGCCGCCCGCGGCATAGAGACCCACGGGAACGCCGGTCGGGCGCTCGCCCGCGGTGTAGGCGTCCATACGGAGTGCCAGCACCACGTCCTGGTCGCTGGCGAGCCAGACTGGCCCCAGCGGCACCGGCTGAAGCGGCTCCTCGGGGATCTGGCGCAGCACCGCGGCCGTGAAGAGGCGGATCTCGGGGCGCGCGCTCGGCTCTGCCCCAGCGGCGACGGGATCGCCGTCGGCACCGATCACCGCGTGCATCGGCGTGACCAGATCGGAGTAGGCGAAACCGTCCGTCACCACGCCGAACACGACGCGGCCGGCGTCCTCCACCCGCACGATGGCGCCGATGCCGATTGGCGTCTCGCGAGCGGTCCAGAAGTGGAACTGATGGGGGGTCGACGGCTTGAGCTCGGTGGCGACGACGCGTCCGAGGGGCGGCTGGGGCTGGGCCATGCCCCAATGTGGCGCCAAGGGCTCGCTCACGCGAGGCTTCCCAAGCCGGCGCGGAGGTAGCGCTCGACAGAGTGGATGCCGTACACCAGCCGGTCCCATCGGTGATCGGGCGTGCTGATCGGCGCGCGCTCCGCGAGAAGCCGACGAGACAATGTGTCCGCCAGGTCCGGGGTGGCGTTGTCGGGCGCGACCTCCACCCGCACGAGGCCGTGGAAGACGTCCTTGCCTTCCCATGGCCAGAGCCGGAGTGCCCACTGACGAACCGGCGCGAGGCTCCTGGTTTCGGCCGCATAGATCGACGTGCGGTGGCCCATGGGAAGGCGCAGGAAGCGCTCGAGATCGGGGCCGTCGAACGGCAGCGTCGCGTGGCTCTTCGACACCGCGACCATCCGTCGGTCGGCCGCCCAGGTCGGGCTGTCGCTCAGGGCGCCGTCGATCAGGAGCCACCCGTCGGAGCGGGCGCGGAACCGATCGCCCAGGGTGAGCTCGAGCGCGCCGCGAGCCCGATCGAGGGCGCGGGCCGCGTTCACCAGATCGCGCACCGGGTGGGGCGGCTCGTCGGTCGGGAGCGCCACGGTGTCGAGGCCCGGCGGCAGCTCACCCGCGGCGGCCAGGGCTTCGGGGCGACCGAGGAGCAGGGTGCGGCGGGTCTCGATGACCGTGGCGAGCCGCCGGTCGCGACGCTCGCGCACGGCCGCGGCCACTTCGGCCATCACCAGCGGTGCCGCGCCGGCGTAGGCCACGAGCTCCGACCGCTGCACACCGTCGAGGAAGGCGAGCGGATCGGGCCACACCTCCGGCGCGCCGACCGGATGCCACTGGAGCTCGGTGTCCTCGATCAGGCGTGCCTGCCGGATGCAGGCCTCTTCGACCCGACCGCCGCTGGCCTCGGGTACCAGGGACGCAGGGGTGAGGCCGCGCGCGGCGAGCGAGCGGCGCAAATGGCGTAAATTGACTATCGAGGTCGACACGTGAAGAATTGTAGCGGGACCGGTGAGGAGGCTGCAGTGACAAACGATCGGCTGACAGGATTCTCGAACAACGGGGCCCGTGCCCCGATCACCGCTTCACAGCTTTCGGCTCTCCATCTCACGTTTCAGGAGCTCCGCGCCCAGCGGCGCTCCCTCCTCTTGAACATGCGGGCCCTGGTGGACGAGACCTTGTCGTGCAGCGAGCGGCTGCGCGACGAGTACCAGGGGCAGCCGTCGGACCTGGTCGGGCTGCCGGCGGCCCTGTGGCTCCAGGACGAGTACGGCATGACTCCGCGTGAGGTCGAAGTGGCCCACTTGCTGTCCGAAGGTCTCTCCAACAGCGCGCTCGCGCGGCGACTCGGCATCAGCCCTCATACGGCTCGCCATCATACTCAGCGTGTGCTCGGCAAACTCGGCGTCCATTCGCGGGCCGAAGCCGGCGCGAGGCTTCGCCGCTGACGACATCGCGTAGGCACAACTGCCTACGCGATGTCACGCTTTCCGCATTTCCCCTCCGAGATGTGAACACCTCGTGAGAATCGTCACAGACACGTAAGTACCTCCACCGACAAACTGCCACCGCGTACTTACCCGCCTCTGCGCACGACGCGTTCGGATGGCGGCACACAATTCGCCTGACACGCGGTGCTCGGCATGAAGGTGCTGGTGACAGGTGGGGCGGGCTTCATCGGGTCCCATCTCAGTGAACGCTTGTTGTCGCAGGGCCATGAGGTGGTGTGTCTCGACAACTTTTTCACGGGACGGCAGCAGAATATTCGGCATTTGCGCGACTGCGCCGGGTTCCGACTCCTGCGGCAGGACGTGTGCGAGCCGCTGCTCCTCGACGTGGACCAGATCTACAATCTCGCCTGCCCCGCCTCGCCGGTTCATTACCAGTACAACCCGATCAAGACCATCAAGTCGAACGTCATCGGCACGCTCAACATGCTGGTGCTGGCCGGGCGGGTGGGCGCGCGGGTGCTGCAGGCCTCCACCTCGGAGGTGTACGGTGAGCCCAAGGTGCATCCCCAGCCGGAGAGCTACTGGGGCAACGTGAACCCGGTCGGGCCCCGCTCCTGCTACGACGAAGGCAAGCGCGTCGCCGAGACGCTGATGCTGGACTATCACCGGCACCGCGGCGTCGACGTCAGGGTGGCCCGGATCTTCAACACCTACGGTCCGCGGATGGCGGAGCACGACGGTCGCGTGGTCTCCAACTTCGTGGTCCAGGCGCTGCGCGGCGAGCCTCTCACGCTGTACGGCGATGGATCGCAGACCCGCTCGTTCTGCTACGTGGACGACCTGGTCGAAGGCCTCATCCGGCTGATGGAGACGGCGGGGGTGCACGAGCCGGTGAACCTTGGCAACCCTCGCGAGTTCACCATCCGCGAGCTGGCCGCGCGAGTGGCCGATGCCTGCGGACGCTCCCACGAGCTCACCTACCGCGCCCGCCCGCAGGACGATCCCACGCAGCGCCGCCCCGACATCTCGCGCGCACGGTCGCTGCTCGGCTGGCAGCCGACCGTATCGCTCGAGGAAGGACTGCCGCGGACCGTGACCTACTTCCGGCACTGGCTGGCGCGGCGGCGCCGTCGGCCGCGCTCCACGCCGACCGAGCGCTCACTGGCCCAGCGTCTTCGCGCCTACGGCGGGCCGCCCGACTGAGCCGCACCACGAAGCGAGGAGCAGGTCCATGGGGCAACAGGTTCTCATCACCGGCGGCGCAGGCTTCATCGGCTCTCATCTGGCCGACGAGCTGCTGGCCCACGGCCATCGGGTGCGCGCGCTCGATAACCTCGCGCCCCAGGTGCACGCCGAGGCGGGCATGCGGCCGGCGTATCTGGCCGAGGACGTGGAGCTGGTGGTGGGCGATCTGCGCGACCGCGCCATCCTGCGGCGCGCGCTCGCTAGGGTCGACGTTGTCTTTCATCTCGCCGCTTCGGTCGGGGTGGGACAGAGCATGTACCAGATCGCCCATTACGTCGGCACCAACAACCTCGGCACCGCGGTGCTGCTCGAGGCGCTGGCCGAGCATCCGGTGGAGCGGCTCATCGTAGCGTCGAGCATGAGCGTGTACGGCGAGGGGGCGTACCGCGACGCGACCGGCCGGCCGGCTACGCCCGCGGAGCGCACGCTGGAGCAGCTCAAGGCGGGAGAGTGGGAGCCCCACGCGGCGGACGGCGAGCGACTCCATCCGGTTCCGACGACGGAAGCCAAGCCGCCGTCGCTCGCCTCGGTGTACGCGCTCTCGAAGTACGACCAGGAGCGGCTCTGCCTGCTCGTCGGGCGCGCGTACGGGATCGCCACGACGGCGCTGCGCCTGTTCAATGTGTACGGCCCGCGGCAGGCGCTGAGCAATCCGTATACCGGTGTGCTCGCGATCTTCGCGTCGCGACTGCTCAACGGCAACCGTCCGAGCGTCTACGAGGATGGCTTGCAGCGCCGTGACTTCGTCAGCGCGTACGACGTCGCGAGCGCGTTCCGGCTCACCATGGACCGCCCCGAATCGGCCGGCTGCGTCCTCAACGTCGGCAGCGGGCACTCGTATACCGTCCGCGAGATCGCCGAGCGCGCGGCCGCCGCGGTGGGGCGCGATGATCTGCGGCCGCAGCTCACAGGCAAGTACCGGGTCGGGGACATCCGCCACTGCTTCGCCGACATCGGGGAAGCGCAGCGGGTCCTGGGCTATCGGCCCGCGGTGGCGCTGGCGGAGGGTCTCGCCGATCTCGCGACCTGGCTCGAAGGGCAGGAGGCGGCCGACCGGGTCGACGAGGCCAGCGCGGAGCTCGCGTCGCGGGGACTCACCGTATGACACCCGTCCTCATCACCGGCGGCGCCGGCTTCATCGGCGTGAACCTGGCCCACCGCCTGCTCGCGACCGGCCATCACGTGCTCGTGCTCGACAGCCTGGTCCGCCCGGGGGTGGAGCGGAACCTGCGCTGGCTCCGCGAGGTCTACGGCGAGCGAGTTCACATCGAAGTGGCCGACATCCGGGACGCCGCCGCGGTTCGCCGCGCCGTCGCCGGCACGGCGCACGTGTTCCACTTCGCCGCCCAGGTGGCGGTGACGACCAGCCTGGGCGACCCGGTGGAAGACTTCGACGTGAACGCGCGCGGGACGCTCAACGTGCTGGAGGCGATCCGCGCCCAGCCGGTGCCGCCGCCGCTGGTCGTCACCTCGACGAACAAGGTGTACGGCGCACTCGAGGACGTGGGGCTCCGACGCCGCAACCGCCGGTACGAGCCGGTCGACCCGGCCATCGCGGATCGCGGCGTCGACGAATCGCGACCGCTCGACTTCTACAGCCCCTACGGCTGCTCCAAGGGGAGCGCCGACCAGTACGTGTGCGACTACGCTCGCAGCTTCGGGCTCCCCACGATCGTGTTCCGGATGAGCTGCATCTACGGGCCGCACCAGCTCGGGACCGAGGACCAGGGTTGGGTGGCGCACTTCCTCATCCGCGCGCTGGCCGGCCTGCCCATCACGATCTACGGCGACGGACGCCAGGTGCGGGACCTGCTCTACGTGGACGACCTGGTAGATGCGCTGATGCTGGCCCAGCGTCACATGCCGACCGAGGCCGGCCAGGCGTTCAACATCGGAGGCGGCCCGGCGAACGCGCTGAGCCTGCTCGAGGTGCTGGACCTGATTGCGGAGCTCACCGAGCGGCCGCCGATCACCACGTTCGACGGCTGGCGGCTGGGCGACCAGCGGTTCTACGTGAGCGACACCGCGAAGTTCCGCCAGGCAACCGGCTGGCAGCCGGCGGTCCAGGTGCGGGACGGCATCGCCCGGCTCACCGCGTGGCTGCGCGAAGCGGGACCCGCCCCGGCGCTCGCGGAGCGGGGCTGACATGACCGGCTCCAGCGCCGCGGTCGAGACCATGACGGCCGGCGTGCTGGCGAGCCCGGGCCAGGTGCGGATCGAGGCGGTCGCGATCCCGGCGCCGGGGCCCGGCGAGGTCCGGATTCAGCTGGAAGGTTCGGGAGTGTGTGGGTCGAACCTGCCGGTATGGGAAGGGCGGTCCTGGTTCAGCTATCCGCTTCCTGCCGGTGCGCCGGGCCACGAGGGGTGGGGCGTGGTCGATGCGGTCGGCGCGGGCGTGGATACGGTAGTGGTGGGCCAGCGGGTGGCCTCGCTCGGCAGCCGCGCGTTCGCCGAGTACGAAGTGACGCCCGCGGACGCGGCGGTGCCGCTCCCCGCGGCGCTGGTGGCGCAGGCCTTCCCGGGCGAGCCGCTGGGCTGTGCCGTCAACGTGTTCCGCCGCTCGAACATCCAGGCCGGCGACACCGTCGTGATCATCGGCATCGGCTTTCTCGGTGCCGTCGTCACCCGGCTGGCGAGCCGGGCCGGCGCCCGGGTGATCGCCGTGTCCCGGCGTCCCTTCGCGCTCGAGGTGGCGCGCCAGCAAGGGGCGGACGTCGTGCTGCCGCTCGGCGATACGGAGGCGGTCGCCCTCGCGGTGGATCACCTCACCGGCGGCCGCGGCGCGGACCAGGTCATCGAGGCAGTGGGGCTCCAGGCACCCCTGGACCTCGCCGGCCGGCTCACGCGGATCCGCGGCCGACTCGTCATCGCGGGCTATCACCAGGACGGACCCCGGCAGGTGGACCTGCAGCTCTGGAACTGGCGCGGGATCGACGTCATCAACGCCCACGAGCGCGACCCCCATGTCATCCGCGACGGAGTTCGGGCCGCCGTGGCCGCGGTGCTGGATGGCACGCTCGAGCCAGACCGGCTCTTCACCCACTGCTTCCAGCTGTCACAGCTCGGCGATGCGCTCGACGCGATGCGCCGCCGCCCGGACGGGTTTCTCAAGGCGCTGGTCCTGGCATGAGTGTCCGGCTTGGCTTTCTCGGTACCGGGTGGATCGGGCGGAGCCGGCTCGAGGCGGTAGCGGCAAGCGGATGTGCCGAGATCGCGGCGATCGTGGACCCCGATCCTGCCGGCGCGGCGGCCGCGGCGGCCCTGGCTCCAAAGGCAGTGGTACTGCCCTCGCTCGATGCCCTGCTTGCCGAACGGCTCGACGGTGCGGTGATCGCCACCCCGAGCGCCCTCCATGCGTCGCAGACAACCGCGGCGTTGGCTCGAGGCTACGCCGTCTTCTGCCAGAAACCCCTCGGCCGCAACCTGGAGGAAACAGCGGGCGCGGTGGACGCCGCGCGATGCGCGAACCGGTTGCTGGGCGTGGACCTCTCCTACCGCGAGGTGGAGGCTGCGCGGCGGGTGCAGGAGCTGGTGCATGACGGCGTGCTGGGCGACGTGTTCGCCGCCGACCTCACGTTTCACAACGCCTACGGTCCCGACAAACCGTGGTTCTACGACCCGTCGCTCTCGGGCGGCGGATGCGTCATCGACCTGGGCATTCATCTGGTCGATCTCGCCCTGTGGACGCTGGACTTCCCCGCCGTCCGCGGGGTGACCGCGCGACGGTTCGCGGGCGGGGTGGTGATGGAGTCCCAGGCCGATGGGGTCGAGGACTATGCGGTGGCGACGCTCGATCTCGAAACCGGCGCGGCGGTGCGCCTCGCCTGCTCATGGAACCTCTCCGCCGGATGCGACGCCGTGATCGGCGCCGAGTTCTTCGGCACCCGCGGCAGCGCCGCTCTCCGAAACGTGGAGGGCTCCTTCTACGACTTTACCGCGTTCCATGCGCGCGGCACCGGCCGGACGACCCTGGTCGAGCCGCCCGATGACTGGGGAGGCCGGGCCCTCGTGAAGTGGTGCCGGCGACTCGCGCGAGACCCCTCGTACGATGCCGAGGCGGATCGTCTGGTCGACATCGCCGCGGTCATCGACGCGATCTACGGGCGCGACGCTCCGGTCGGTGCCACATGAGAGTGCTCATGACGGCGGACACGATCGGCGGGGTCTGGTCACACGCGATCGAGCTGGCCGACGCACTCCAGCGCGAAGGCGTGCACACCGTGCTCGCGGCGCTCGGGCAGTGCCCCTCGGAGGAGCAGCGCCGGGCAGCGGCGCAGGTGCCCCGGCTGGTGCTCCTCGCCAGGGACTATCGCCTGCCCTGGATGGAGCAGCCATGGGCCGACGTGGCGGTCGCAGGGGCGTGGCTGCTCGAGGTGGCCGCCGATTTCGCGGTCGACCTCGTGCACCTGAGCGAGCCGGTCTTCGCCTCCCTGCCCTGGCCGGTGCCGGTGCTCGCGGTGGGGCACTCGTGCGTGCTGTCGTGGTATGCCGCCGTCCGACGAGAGCCGGCCCCGCCGGACTGGGAACCGTACCGCATCGCCATGACCGCGGGCCTTGCGGCCGCCGACGCCGTGGTCGCGCCTACGGCGGCCATGCTCGACGCGCTTCGCTGCCACTACGGCATCCGGGGCGGCAGCGTGGTTCACAACGGCCGCGACCCTGGATCCTACGAGCCCGCCGCCAAGGAGCCGTTCGTGCTCACCGCGGGGCGCCTCTGGGACGCGGCCAAGAACGTGACCGTGCTCGGCACCGTCGCTCCCGAGCTGCCGTGGCCGGTGTATGCCGCCGGCGAGACCCGTTCGCCGTCTGGCGCGCTCGCGGATGGTGGCGCGGTCCGTCTGCTCGGCAGGCTCGGCCCCGAGGCGCTGCTCGAGGCCATGGGGCGGGCCGCGATCTACGCGCTGCCCGCGCGCTACGAGCCATTCGGCCAAAGCGTGCTCGAAGCGGGGCTCTCGGGCTGCGCCCTGGTCCTGGGGGACATTCCGAGCCTGCGCGAGCTGTGGGAGGGCGCGGCGGAGTTCGTGCCGACGGATGAGCCGGCGTCCCTCGCGGGTGTGCTGGCCGAGCTGATCTCGGACCCGGAGCGGCGCGAGGCCCTCGGCGTCGCCGCGCGGCAGCGTGGCCTCACGTACTCGCCGGCCCGGATGGCCCGTGGGTACCTCGACATCTATGACCACGTGAGGAGTCCGGCATGCGCATTGTGATGTTCTACCATTCGCTCGCCTCGGACTGGAATCACGGCAACGCGCATTTCCTGCGCGGTGTCGTGACGCAGCTCGTGGCGCGCGGCCACGACGTTCTGGTGCTCGAGCCGGTGGACGGCTGGAGCCGCGCGTGCCTCACGCGCGATCACGGACGCGAGGCGATCGAGGGGTTCCGCACCGCCTATCCGAGCCTGACGAGCCGCACCTATGGTCCGGGGCTCCCGGATCTGGATCGCGAGCTGGAGGGCGCGGACCTGGTGGTGGTCCACGAGTGGAACGAGCCGGCCCTGGTGCAGGCGGTGGGCCGGCACCGAGCGGTGGTGGGCGGATACGTGCTGCTGTTTCATGACACCCACCATCGCTCGGTGAGCGCCCCGTCGGAGATCGCGGCGTACGACCTGAGCCGCTATGACGGCGTCCTCGCCTTCGGCGAGGTGATTCGCCAGCGCTACGTGGAGGCGGGGTGGGCCGAGCGGGTGTGGACCTGGCACGAGGCGGCGGACATCCGCCTGTTCTACCCCCGCGAGGCGAACGCGCGCGACGGCGACCTGGTATGGATCGGGAACTGGGGTGACGAGGAACGGACCGCGGAGCTCGAGGACTTTCTGATCGCGCCGGTCGAGGGCCTGGGGCTTCAGGCGCGGGTGCACGGCGTCCGCTATCCGCCGGAGGCGCTCGCCAGGCTGGCGCGCGCGCGCATCGTCTACGGCGGATGGCTCCCCAACTACCGCGTCCCCGAGGTGCTGGCCCGGTTTGCCGTCACCATCCACATCCCCCGGCGCCCCTACGTCGAGGCGCTCCCGGGCATTCCCACCATTCGAATGTTCGAGGCGCTCGCCTGCGGCATCCCGCTGGTCTCCGCACCGTGGGAGGACAGCGAGCGCCTGTTCAACACGGGACAGGACTACCTCGTGGCCCGCGACCGGCGCGAGATGGTGACGCACATCGCGGATCTGCTGCGGGACCGGACGGCCGCGCTTGCGATGGCGGACCGCGGCCGCGCGACCATTCTCTCGCGCCATACCTGCGCGCACCGGGTCGACGAGCTGCTGGCGATCGTGGCCGAGATCCAGCCCGCGCTCGGCGCCGTCGGCGCGCCCCGGACGGCCTGAGGGGCGGCGTATGGGCCTCGATATCGCCTTCTTCGGATCGAGTCTCGTGTCCGCCTACTGGAATGGGGCGGCCACGTACTACCGCGGGATCGTCCGAGGCCTGGCCGAGCGGGGCCACCGGGTCACGTTCTTCGAGCCGGACGCGTTCGGGCGCCAGCAGCACCGGGACCTGGCCGATCCGCCGTGGGCCCGCGTCGTGGTCTACCCGGCGGACCGGGCGGGTGCCCTCTCCGCTATCGAGCTCGCGCGAGGCGCGGACCTGGTGATCAAGGCGAGCGGCGTGGGCACGAACGATGGATTGCTCGAGGCCGCCGCCCTGCAGCTGCGTAGAGCCTCGACCCTGGTGGTCTTCTGGGACGTCGACGCCCCCGCGACGCTCGACCGGATGGCCAACAACCCCGCGGATCCGTTCATCTGTCTGGTCCCCCGATACGATCTCGTGCTCACCTACGGAGGCGGGCCACCGGTGGTCGAGGCCTACACCAGGCTCGGCGCCCGCGCATGCGTGCCGGTGTACAATGCCCTCGACCCCTCCACGCACTATCCGGTTGCACCCGACTCGCGGTTCGCGGCCGATCTGGCGTTCCTGGGCAACCGTCTGCCGGACCGCGAGGCGAGGGTGGAGGAATTCTTCCTGTCACCCGCGCTGGCGCTTCCCGAGCAGCAGTTCCTTCTGGGCGGCAGCGGCTGGGGCGACAAGCCGCTGCCACGCAATGTCCGCTATCTGGGCCATGTGTACACGCGCGACCACAACGCCCTCAACGGCACCCCGCGCGCGGTTCTCAACGTCAACCGCGAGAGCATGGCCCGATACGGCTTCTCCCCGCCGACCCGCGTGTTCGAGGCGGCCGGTGCGGGCGGCTGCCTCATCACCGATGCCTGGCAGGGCATCGAGATGTTCCTCGAGCCCGGCCTCGAGGTCCTCGTGGCGGACCACGGGCACGAGGTCGTCTCGCACCTGCAGGCGCTCACCCCGGCGCGGGCCGCCGCCATCGGACGCGCCGCCCGCGCGCGCATCCTGGCCCAACACACCTACACCCACCGGGCCGCGCAGGTCGAAACCCTGCTCGACGCCGCTGGCCCGAGACAGGAGGTGGCCCGATGACCCGTCGCCGGCTCGACATCGTGATCCTCGGCCTCTCCATCACCTCGTCCTGGGGGAACGGCCACGCGACCACCTATCGCGGGCTGGTGCGGGAGCTCACCGCTCGAGGGCACCACGTGCTGTTCCTCGAGCGTGACATGGTCTGGTACGCCCACAACCGGGATCTGCCCCAGCCCGGCCACGGCAGAACGGTGATCTATCGCTCGGTAGCCGAGCTCAAGCGGCGGTTCGCCCACGCCATCCGCGACGCCGACCTGGTGATGGTCGGCTCCTACGTGCCGGAAGGCGCGAGCGTCGGCGAGTGGGTGATCCGGACGACCCGCGGCATCAGCGCGTTCTACGACATCGACACGCCGGTCACACTGGCCCGCCTGGCCCGCGGGGAGCTGGAGTACCTGAACCGCTGGCTCATTCCGCGCTACGACCTCTACTTCTCGTTCACCGGCGGCCCGACCCTCGAGCGCCTGGAGCAGGAGTACGGCGCGCGGTCGGCGCTCGCCCTCTACTGCTCGGTCGACCCTGCGATCTATTTTCCCGAGCCGGTGCCGTCGCGTTATGACCTCGGTTACATGGGCACCTACAGTCCCGACCGTCAGCGGCAGCTCACGCACCTCATGCTGCTGCCGGCGAGGAGCTGGTGGTCGGGGCGATTCGTGGTGGTCGGCCCCCAGTACCCCGCCGCCTTCCGGTGGCCCGCGAACGTCCGGCGCATCGAGCATTTGCCGCCCGCCAACCATCGCGCGTTCTACAACTCCCAGCGCTTCACCCTCAACCTGACGCGGGCCGACATGCGCCAGGCCGGGTTCTCACCCAGCGTCCGTCTCTTCGAGGCCGCCGCGTGCGGCACGCCGATCATCAGCGATACGTGGGATGGACTCGCCGACCTCCTTTGCCCGGGCCAGGAGGTGCTGCTGGCCGAGTCGGAGACCGATATCCTGGCGTACGTGCGCGATCTGCCGGAGGAGAGACGACTGGAGCTGGGAGCGCGGGCCCGTGCACGGATCCTCGCCGAGCACACGGCCGCCCATCGCGCGGCGGAGCTCGAGGGACACGTGTTCGCCGCACTGTCCGGCCAGCCGGCCTCGTGAGCGATGACGCGGACAGTCGACGAGGTCGCTCGGCTCGGCCCCTGGTTTCACAATCTGCACCTGCCGGACGGGACCGAGACCGCGCCGGACCATCCGCTGGGCGACTTCCCGCACATCAAGTGGCGGGTCCTGGCCCCTCATCTGCCGGAGCGTCTCGACGGATGGACCGCACTCGACATCGGGTGCAACGCCGGATTCTACGCGTTCGAGCTAGCCCGGCGTGGCGCCCGGGTGACGGCGATCGATCTCGATCCGCATTACCTCGCTCAGGCGCGCTGGGCCGCCCGGGCCTACGGCCTTGGCGACGCGATCGCATTCGAGCAACGGCAGGTGTACGAGCTGGCGGATTTCAACGCGACCTACGATCTCGTGCTGTTCCTCGGCGTCTTCTACCACCTGCGCTACCCGCTGCTCGGCCTGGACATCGTCGCGCGCCGCGTGCGGCGGCTGCTGGCGTTCCAGACCCTCACGACCGAGGAAATGGAGGTGCAGGCCGACACCGCCGACCGACCGCTCGACGCGCGCGCGGCGCTCCGGACCGCCGGCTGGCCGCGGATGGCCTTCATCGAGCACCGCTTCGCGGGCGACCCGACCAACTGGTGGGTCCCCAATCATGCCGGCGTCCTGGCGATGCTGCGCTCCAGCGGCCTTCGGGTATCGGCGCAGCTGCCCCACGAGCTCTACCTGTGCCAGCCGATGCCGCCCGATGCCAGCGATCGCGCGCCCTACGACTTCAGCCCGGAGCTTCGGGCCGCGAGCGGGCGCGCCGGAGCCTGAGGCGCCGCCGCGCAATGCTCGTCTACCGCGAGCTGCGACAGTCACTCTCGCCGCGATTTCGGGTGGCCGAGATCCGGTCCCGCCTCGATGAGCTCGCCAGCGCGTCATCTGGCCGGCACGACAGCGCGGTTTGCATTCTGATCGAGCTCGGCGTGCTCGAGGCGGGCGTGGCGGACCACCTCTGCGCCCAGGAGGATGAGCTTCATCCGCTGCTCGGAGCCTTCCGCGAGGCGAGCGTGGCCGCGGGCCACCTGCTCTACCACTCGTGGCGGCACTCGCGGGAGCTCGCAGGTCAGTGGCTCGAGCGCGCGCGCGCCGCCCTGGAACGCGTCTCGCCAGCCGAGCTTCCCGCCGAGGTCGAGGCCAGTGTGCCCGAGGGCTTCGCTCAGTACGGCCTCTACCCCGAGACCTATCTCGCGGCCGCCGAGCGGGCGGCGCGCGCGTGTGAGGCCCCGCGGGTGGTATGCCTGGGGATTCGAAGCATCGGCACGGCGCTGTCGGCGGTGGTGACGGCGGTTCTCGAGGAGATGGGCCGGCAGGTCGTGTCCGCCACTCTCCGGCCGCGCGGTCACCCGTTCGACCGGCGGCCCCGCCTCGGCCCCGGCTTGGGCGACCTGGTGCGGTCGCACGCCGGCGACCTGTTCGTTCTGGTGGATGAAGGGCCCGGGCTCAGCGGGTCGTCATTCATGGGCGTGGCGGCCACACTCGAAGGGCTGGGCGTGAGCACCGACCGGATCGTGTTCCTGCCGAGCTGGCAGACCGACGGCACGGCACTCAAGTCGCCCGAGGCAAGGCAGCGGTGGTCTCGCTATCGGCAGTTCACGAGCTCGTTCGAAGAGATGTGGCGTGACTCCTCGAGAATCAACGCGCTGGTGCCCGATCACGCGCTGCAGGACTTCTCCGCCGGCGCGTGGCGCGAGTATCTGATCGTGGGGAGCGATGGGTCTCCGGCAGTCCAGCCACAGCACGAGCGGCGAAAGTTCCGGGCCCTGCCGACGACGAATGAGGGACGGCAGCCCGCCCTGATGCTTCGGTTTGCCGGCCTTGGCCGCTACGGCGACGCGACGTTGGCTCGGGCAGAGCGGTTGTCGAACGCCGGCCTCGCCGCCCCGCCGCGAGGGCTCAGACATGGTTTTCTCCTCCAGGAGTTCCGGCCCGGCATGCCGATCGAGGCGCGGAACGCGCCCGACCTCCTCGCCGCCATGGCCGGATACCTCGCCCACCTCCGACGATGTCACCCTGCTCAGGGTCCGGCCACCGATCTCATGCTCATGGTTCAGACCAACGTGGCGGGCGCCCTCGGGCCGGCGGCGTCGGAGCTCGCGGTCTCGCGCCATGCCGAGCGGCTGCGCGACGGCGAGCCCACGGCGTTGGACGGGCGCATGCTGCCCCAAGAATGGCTCCGATCACCAGCCGGCTGGTTCAAGGTGGATGGGCTCGACCACGGCGACGACCACTTCTTTCCGGGCCCGCAGGACATCGCGTGGGACGTGGCGGGGACCTGCCTCGAGTTCGGCCTGTACGGCTCCGATCGGCGCGCACTGCTCGCGCAATACAGCCTCGCGAGCGGAGACCGGACCATCGGCTCGCGCCTTCCGGCGTACGCCGTGGCCTACCTCGCGTATCGATTCGGTTATGCCACCATGGCCGCGGAACAGCTCGAGGGCTCGGCCGACGGCGCGCGGTTCAAGCGCAAAGTCGCGGAGTACCGGCGGGCGCTCGCGCTCGAGCTCGAAGCCGGGGGTGCGGAGCGGTGGCGGGTTTAGGATCGGCGGCGAGGCGATACCGGCTGTGGATCTTCGACGCGGACGGGACGCTGCGACGAACCACGGTGCCCGGCCGGCCCTGTCCCCGGCATTCGGACGAATGGGAGCTGCTGCCCGGCGTCCGCCGGACACTCCGGGAGGTCCCATGGAATTCGCCCGATGGACCCTGGCTCGGCGTGGCCTCCAACCAGGATCAGGTCGGCGCCGGGCTCATCCCGCTCACGACGGCCCGACGGCTCCTCCAGGATCTGATGCTGGCCGCGGCCGGGGTGCGCCTGCCCGCGGCGGCCACTCAGCTGTGCCCTCACCCCCTGGGTGTGAAATGCCGCTGCCGGAAACCCGGGCCCGCGATGATCGAGCGCATCCTGGCCCATTATGGGATTCCCGCCGGCGAGAGTGTGCTGGTAGGCGACCAGGCCACCGATCGGGAGGCTGCAGCCGGCGCCGGCGTGGCGTTCATCGAGGCCGACGACTTGTTCGGCTGGGCTCAATCCACGTAGCGCCGGACCATGCGGGCACAGAACTCCGCGAACTCCGCCGGCTCGCGCGGCGGGCTGGTGTGGTGCGGCCGCAGGCCCCGCGACTCGGGCGTGAAGCAGAAGGTGAGCGTGACTTCGAACTCGTCCAGTGCCCGCATCTGCCGGTCGAACCAGGCTTCGGCGTTGGGGCGATGGCTATCGGCCCAGCTGAGGCCGGTGCGCAGGTAGCGCACACCGAGGCGCCGCAGCCACCGGACCGCGTCGTCCAGGCGGGGATCCTCGAAGTGGAACCACTGACAGATGCCCATCGCCGGCGTGTAGTCGGTGAAGATGGAAAGCGCCGTCTTGGGCGTGCCGTCTTCCCGCAGAAGGCCGAGGTAGAAGTGGCGGTAGTAGGACGAGCCCTCGGCCTCGCGGTGACGGGTGGTGGCGGGCCACGCGCGGGGCAGGTCGTAGAGACTATACCAGTGGACCCGTGGCACCCGTCCGATCAGCAGCTCCGCGGTGCGGCGGAGTCCGAATTCCTGGACCTCCTCCGCGCCAAAGGTGGACGCACCGACCTCGGTTACCCACAGCGGCTTCGAGGTTACGTCTTCGATCTCCTCGAGCTTGGCGGGCCATTCGTGGATGGTCCAGTGGTTCCAATCGAGCGGGAAGCCGTGGACCGCCACGACGTCCACCGCGTCGAGGACACCCTGGGCCTCCATGTTGCGCAGGAAGCCAGGGTCGATCGGCGAGAGCCCGCCGAGCACCCGCGGCAGTGTCGGACGTTCGGCGTGCACCGCCTGCGAGGCGACCCGGAGCGTGCGCGCGAACAGCTCCCAGCCCCGGTCCAGCTCGAAGTCCCAATGCGAAAGATTGTTGGGCTCGTTCCAGAGCTTGACTGCCTCGATCACCGCGCAGCCTCTACGGCACGGGTGCTCAGGACACCGATGGCCTCACGGTAGCCATGCAGCGTTCCGACGTCGAGATAGGTCTCTCCCGCCCGCACCCCAACAGCGTGGCCGCCTGCTTCCAGCCAGGCGTTGACCAGCGTGCCGAAGTACTCGTCACGCCGCGCGCGTGCTTCCCACAGTGCCCGCAGCTGGTGCAGCGTGCGGCCGGCGAGCTTGAAGGCGCCCCAGATCCATCGCGTGCCCGGATCCGGCTGCTTCACTCGAATCTCCCGTACCTCCCCGCCCGGACCAGTCAGTACCGCGTCGAACCGCTCGGGCGCGTCCACCGGAAACAGGAGAAACGACAGCGCATCCTGGCCCAGTGCGCGGAGCGCGTCGGCCGGGAACCAGATGGTGTCGGGCAGGCCCACAATGGCGAAGTCCTCGTCATCGATGAAGGGCGCGGCCTGAAATACGGCGTCGCACAAGCCGGCGGGCCGACGCTGGACGGTGTAGCACAGGTGGGCCTGCACCTCGCGCTGCCCGTAGTACTCGAGAATGTCCGACTTGCCCGGCGCGATGACGAAGCAGATCCGCTCCGCCCCCGCGAGCAGCATGCGCTCGATGAGGTACTCGCTCACGGCCCTCGGCCGCTCGCCATCGTTCTCGTAGCGGCTTCCGACCGGGAGGAGCTCCTTCGAGAAGGCGAGCGGCTGGATGCGCGTGCCGGCACCCGCGGCGGGAACGATGCCCCACATGACTCAGGCTCCGCCCGTGAGGGCGCCCTCGAGCATCCCTACGAGCTGCTCGGCACGACGCCTCGCGGTGTGCTCGGCCAGGACCCGCTCCCGCGCGGCGCGGGCGATGCGCGCCAGCTCGGCATCGTCGGTGCCGAGCGCCTCGACCACGTCGCCGGGGCGGCCGGCCACCAGGATCTCCTCGCCGGGCGTGAAGAAGGTGTCCAGGCCTTCCCATGCGTCGGTCACCAGCGGCGCGCCACAGGCGGCGGCCTCGAACAGCCGTCCCGAGGGGCAGTAACCCAACTCCGCCATGGGGGCGCGGGTGACGTTGAGCGTGAGACGCGACGAGGCGAAGAACCCGGGGTGCTCGGATGGCGGGAGGTGGCGGACGAAATAGATGTTCTCGGTCCAGGGAAAATCGGCGGGGTACTGCGCGCCACCGATCAGAAACCGCCGGTCGGGGAGGCTCCGTGCGGGTGCCACCAGCAGGGTTTCCAGGGCCGCCTGGCGGTCGGGCGCGTAGGTGCCGAGGTAGGAGAGATCGGCGCGGTACCGATCGCTCGCGGGCACCGGCCGGTGCAGCGCCGGATCGACGCTCCCGTACAAGGGCACCGCCCGCCTTGCTCCCAGCTCACGGCGCAGCTCGCTCAGCGCGGAGCCGCCGGTATAGCTCAGGGTCAAGTCGAAGTCTGCCAGACCGCGGGGCCCGAGGTACGGGACCTCACGGCCCGCGCGGAGGTGAGCCAGCGTGACCGGTGTGTCCAGGTCGTAGAACACACTGAGCGGCGGTCCAGCGTCGAGCAGCTCCGCGGCGGCCGCGATCGCATCGGGGCAATAGGAGGTCACGATGGCGACATCGGCGTCCGCCAGGTGGGTCGCGGCGAGCGATCGAGTGTGGCACCACTCGGTGTAGAGCACCAGCGTGCCGCGTGCCAGCCGGTCGAGGTCCCGGTACGCCGCGTAGTAAGGGACGTCACGCTCGAAGAAGACGACGGTGTGACCGAGCTCGCCCAACGCCCCGATGAGGCCACGCCAAAGGGTCGCGTGACCATTACCCCACGAGGAGCTCACCGAGAGCCCGAAGATCACCAGTTTCATGCTGTGCGTTCGCATGAGAATGTTGCCGCCGAACTGCCGTTCCCAAGGTTCACCGAGGCGAGGGTCCGAGGAAGGCGGCGCATCACGCGACGCGTGTGCGGAGTGACCGCGCGTTACGCTGGATAGGCAATGCTGACGACTCTGCTGATTCGACACGCCACCTGCGATCACCTCGGACGATCCATCGCCGGGCGCGCGCCAGGCGTTCATCTCAATGCCGTCGGTCGGGACGAGGCCCGCACCCTTGCCGGGTGGTTGTCCCGAATCCAGATGAAAGCGTCAGCCCCGGTGCGCGCGCTGCAGGCGGTCTACAGCGGGCCACTGGAGCGGGCGACCGAAACGGCCGAAATCCTGGCCCGCGAGCTGGGCCTCCCGATCCAGATCGAGCCCGGCCTGAACGAGCTGGATTTCGGGGCCTGGACCGGCCTCTCGCTCACTGAGCTCGACGCCGATCCGGTCTGGCACGCCTTCAACTCGGCCCGGGAGCACACCCGAATTCCGGGCGGAGAGCTGATGAGTCAGGCCATCGACCGGGCGACGGCCGCGCTTTCCCGGATTGAGCTGGCGCACCCGGAGGGCATGATCGCCGTCGTGAGCCACGGCGACATCATCCGGGGACTGGTGCTCCGCGCGCTCCGCATGTCGTTGAACGAGGTCCACCGGATCGAGGTGGCTCCGGCGTCGGTGAGCGCGGTCGAGATGTCGAACGGTGAGCCGTGTCGGGCGCTGTCGGTCAACTGGCGTCCGGGAGGGCCGATAGGATGAGCAGGGGCCGTGCAGGATGCACACGATGCTGCGAGTTGAGGCGGCTCGGGTGGGCCGACCCCCACTCCATCGTGGATGCAGTTGTGGGCATTGAACTTGCGTCGATCGCCGACCGCGCCGGGCACCCCCCTCACGGCTCGGCTCCCCTTGCATCCTGGTCATGCCATCACCTCGTCCTGCTCTCGCGGTTCGATCGCTGGAGTTCATCCGTCCCTTTACGCGGCTGCTGGCCGTCGTGCTGGCGTTGGCGCTGGTGCTGGCCGCCCTCAGCGCGCTCGACCCCCTCATCATGAAGTACCTGTTCGACCAGCTGGGCCGGCCCGACGGCGCCCACGCCTTCGCGGTCGCGATGGCGGCCCTGCTGGCGCTCGAGCTGGTGCGAGGCGGTCTCCAGTGGTGGCTGGGCGTGCTCAGCTGGGACGTGCGCCTCGCCGTGGAGTACCGGGTGCGCGAGCGGGTGGTGTGCAAGCTCAACCGGCTCCCGCTGGCGTACCATCAGGTAGAAACGGTCGGCGGCACCATGAACCGGATGAACCAGGGCATCACCGGCTACGTGGCCGCGTTCAGCGATCTGGCGTTCAATCTCCTGCCAACCGTTCTGTATCTGGCGCTGTCGGTGGTGGCGATGTTCCGGCTCGACTGGCGCCTTGCCCTCGCCGTCATCGTCTTCGCTCCGCTGCCGGCGCTGATCGGCGCCCGGGCCGCTCCGGAGCAGATCCAGCGGGAGCGCCGTCTGGTGGAGCGCTGGAGCTCGATCTACGGCCGCCTCAATGAGGTGCTGGCCGGGATGATGACGGTGAAGGGCTTCGGCATGGAGGACGCCGAGAAGGAACGGTTCCTGGTCGGCGTGCGGGAAGGCAACGAAGTGGTGCGCCGAGGGGTGCGTACGGATGGTCGCACCGGCGCGCTGCGCAATCTGGGCGCCACCTCCGCGAGACTCGCAGCCCTGGCGCTCGGCGGCTATCTGGCGTTCCAGGGACAGATCGGGCTGGGCACGCTGGTGGCGTTCCTGGGTTACATCGGCGGTCTGTTCGGACCGGTGCAGGGTCTCACCAACACGTACCAGACCCTTCGGCGCGCGGCGGTCTCGCTCGAGAGCATCTACGGCATCCTGGACGCCGAGGATGCGGTGGCGGATGGGCCAGACGCGGCACATGTGCCGCCGCTCCGGGGCGAGGTCCAGTTCCGGCAGGTCGGGTTCGCCTACCAGTCCGGATCGCCGGTGTTGCGAGGCATCGATCTCAACGTACGGCCGGGAGAGACC
>DATEJD010000126.1:0-7106 GCA_035278325.1 Gemmatimonadales bacterium
GGTTGGCGGGGCTTGGCCAGCCGCCCCGGATCGCCCGGCCCGCTCGCACGGCACCCCGATGATCGCGCCGCGAGTGCCCGCCATCGCCGGGCCCCGGCCCCTCGCACGGACCTCGTCGCGCAAATCGGCCGAGCAGAAATCCGGCTACCCGCAGTACTCGTCGATCTGATCGATCCCGATCCGCACGTCGCGAGGCTTGCTGCCATTCGCCGGCCCCAGAATGCCAGCCTCCTCCAGCTGGTCCATGATCCTCGCCGCCCGGCCGTACCCGATCCCGAGCTTCCGCTGCAGCAGCGAGGTGGACCCGCCCTGGTTCTGCACGCAGGCGATGGCCGCTTCCTTGAACTGCGGGTCCCGCTCGCCCGCGTCGGCCGACGCCTCGCCGCCTTCACCGGCCTCGGTGTCGGGCACCTCGTCGAGGATGTTCGTCTCGGCGCCCTCCACCATCCCGCGCTGCTCACGCTCCCGCTTCCACTGGCGGTAGCGCTCCAGGATCTTCTCGCTCTCTTCCGTCGAGATGTAGGCGCCCTGGAGCCGCATCGGCTCGCTCTTTCCCGGCTCGAGGAACAGCATGTCGCCCTTGCCGAGCAGCGCCTCCGAGCCGTTCTGGTCCAGGATGGTGCGGCTGTCCACCTTGGACGCCACCCGGAACGCGACCCGGCTCGGGAAGTTGGCCTTGATGAGGCCGGTGATGACGTTCACCGAGGGTCGCTGGGTGGCGAGGATGAGATGGAGCCCCACCGCGCGCGCCTTCTGCGCCAGGCGCGCCAATGGCGTCTCGACCTCCGCCTGCACGGTCATCATGAGGTCCGCCAGCTCGTCCACCACCACGACGATCAGCGGCAGCTTGCCTTCGGTATACGCCTCGACCTCCGGCGGCGGCGGAGGAGTGTCGGGCGCCTCGGCGGCGATGTCCGTGAGCGTGACCCGCCGGGCCGCCGGATTCCGCAGCGGCTTGCCTTCCAGCACCTTGCGGTTGAACTCGAGCATGTTGCGCGCGCCGTTCGCTTCCAGGAGCGCGTAGCGCCGCTCCATCTCTCCCACCGCCCACTTGAGGACCCGGGCGGCCTCCTTGTTGTTGGTGACGACCGGATGCCGCAGATGGGGCAGGTCCTTGTACATGGACAGCTCCACCATCTTCGGATCGATCATCAGGAGACGGAGGTCCTCCTTGTGCTGGTAGTGATAGATGAGCGACGTGATGATGGCGTTGATCCCGACCGACTTGCCCGTCCCGGTGGCGCCGGCAATGAGCAGGTGGGGCATCTTGGCGAGATCGGCGATCACCGGCCGCCCCTCGAGGTCGAGCCCCAGCGCCACCGGCAGCAGCCGCTCCTCGCTCGACCACTGATCGTCCTCCAGCAGCTCGCGGAGTACCACCACCCGCGACTTGGGGTTGGGCACTTCCACGCCCACCATGTCGCGGCCGGGAATGCGGGCCACCCGGATGGACCGGGCACTCATCTTGAGCGCGAGGTCATCGGCCAGGTTCACCAGGCGGTTCATCTTGACGCCGGGGCGCAGCCGCACGCCGTACTGCGTGACCACCGGACCGGTGGTTCGCCCCGCCACGTCGCCTTCCACCTTGAACTCGGCCAGCGTTTCCTCCAGCCGCTCCTGCAGCACGTCCAGCTCGCCCTCGCCGGCGTCGATGCCGCGAATGCGAGGCGCCTCGAGCAGCTCGACGTCCCACACGGGGCCGAGGTCTTTGTCGCCAGGCCCACGCCGCGGCTCGAGCTTCCTGGCGAGCTTGCTCTTTGCCGGCTTGCCCTCGGGCTTGGGCGCGGGCTTGGGCTCCTCCCGGCCCTTGGGCGCGGGGAGCTCCGCCGCCGGCTCGACCGCGTCCTTCGCATCCTTGGCTTTGCGCCGAACCTCCGTCTTGGCCGCCTCACCCTTGGCAGGCGTCGCCGCCGGCACTTCCGGATGACGCTCGAGCCGCTGCAGCGGATGCCACGCGAACGTCACGAGCGTGAGTGCCGAGAGCGCCAGGAACCCCGCCAGCACCGCGCCGGCGGGCCCGATGCCCTGCGGAATGCCTACCGCGAAGAATCCGGGGATTGCGCCGACCACTTTGCCGATGAAGCTGCCGGAGTCGATGTCGAACACGGTGACGTGGCCCAGCACGCCGGTGAGATACGGCAGCAGCACGCTGAGCCCGACGATGAGAAACGCCGAGCGCTTCATGTCCAGCGTGCCCAGTCGCTCGAACCCCGCCAGCGCGAGCCCGATGCCGAGCAGCGGAATGCCCAGCGCGCCGGCGCCGAGCCATTCCCATAGCGTGTTCCCCAGGGAGTGGCCGATGGGACCGGTCAGCGGAAACGGCAGGAGGGTCAGGCCGACGAAGAGACCGACGACGAGGGCGGTGATCGCGCCCAGCCGCCGGCGCGAATCGGAGCTCATACCGGCACGGGTGCGAGGGTCACTCGACGTTCGTGGAAGTGCGCCAGCACGGGGTAGGCGTCGAGCCGCCCGGCGTCCAGCACGTCGTCCTGGAAGCCCAGCTTGATGAGCTCCCGGCCGGCCCGGCTGTAGCGCAGGGGGCGCTGCCAGTCGTCACCGTAGCGGCGCACCAGGTCGAGGCTGGCGATGGCCGCGTCGTTGAGCCCGCGGCGCGAGCGATGGTCGCCCAGGGCCGCGGCCACGAGACGCCCGGCGCAGTACGCGTCGTCCAGCGAGAAGGCCCCGTCGCGACCCGCGCACACGATCAGGATCCGGCCGTCCCGCTCGAGCACCTCGCGCGCCTTTTCCGCCGACACGGCCAGGTTCCCCGCGCAGGCCCCGTAGACCGCGGCCGCGCCCTGGCAGGCCAACATCGCCTTGGTCCCGTTGGTCGTCGAGACGATGAGCGTCTTGCCCCGCACGACGGGCTCGGTCATCTCGAGCGGGCTGTTGCCGAGGTGAAAGCCCGGGATGCGGAGGCAGCTCTTCTCGCCGGCGAGCAGCACGTCGGTGCTCCCGATGGTCTGCGCCAGCCGGAGCGCCTCCTCGGTCGACGCCACCGGAATCAACGCCTTGGCGCCGTGGTGGAGCGCCGCGCAGATCGAGGTGGTCGCGCGCAGGATGTCGATAACGAACGCGGTCCTTCCCTGCACCTCCGCGGAGGTGAGGCCGCCCGGCGAGAAGACGACGTCCAGCCTCATGCGGATGCCCGGAGCAGATGCGACTCCCGCTCGAGGAACCGGGTATCGACCCGGCCGGCGGCGAAATCCGGATGCCGGATGACCCGCGCCAGGAACGGGATCGTGGTGGTGACCCCTTCCAGGATGAAGCTGTCGAGCGCCTGCCCCATGCGGGTGAGCGCCTCGTCGCGATCGTTGCCGTGCACGATGACTTTGGCGAGCAGCGAATCATAGTACGGCGGCACGGTGTAGCCTGCATAGACGTGCGTGTCCACCCGCACGCCCGGCCCGCCGGGCGGGTGGTACGCCGTGATGAGCCCCGGGCAGGGCTGAAAGTTCCGGTATGGATCCTCGGCGTTGATCCGGCACTCGATCGCGTGGCCCCGGAGTCGCCGCCCGTCGCCCTGGAAGCTGACCGGCTCGCCCGCGGCCACCCGGATCTGCTCCTTCACCAGATCGAAGCTGGTCACCATCTCGGTGACCGGATGCTCCACCTGGATCCGGGTGTTCATCTCCATGAAGTAGAACGAGCCGTCCGTGTCCAGCAGGAACTCGAGCGTGCCGGCGCCGACGTAGCCGATGTTGGAGGCCAGGGCCACAGCCGCGTCGCCCATCCGCTCGCGGAGCCCGGGCGTGAGCGCGGGACTGGGGCTCTCCTCGATCAGCTTCTGGTGCCGCCGCTGGACCGAGCAGTCGCGCTCGCCCAGATGGACCACCCGCCCGTGGGTATCGCCCATGACCTGGATCTCGACGTGCCGCGGCTGCTGGATGTATTTCTCGACGTACACCGCGCCGTTGTTGAACGCCGCCAGCGCCTCGTTCTGCGCCAGTCCGAACAGCTGCGGGAACTGCTCCGCCTCGTGGACGATCCGCATGCCCTTGCCGCCACCGCCCGCCGTGGCCTTGATGATCACCGGGAAGCCGATCGATTCCGCGAAGGCGAGCGCCTCGTCGGAGTCGTCGATGGTGCCCGGCGAGCCCGGCACCGTCGGCACCCCGGCTTCCGCGGCGAGGCGGCGGGCGGTGGCCTTGTCGCCCATCTGGCGGATCTGGTCGCCGGTGGGGCCGATGAAGCTGATGTTCGACGCCCGGCAGGTGTCCGCGAACTCGGCGTTCTCGGCCAGAAATCCGTAGCCGGGATGGATCGCGTCGGCGCCGGTGATCTCCGCCGCGGCGATGATGTTCGGAATGCGAAGGTACGAGCTGCGGCTCGGCGGCGGGCCGATGCAGACGTCGTCATCGGCGAATCGGACGTGGAGCGACTCGCGGTCGGCCTCGGAGTAGACCGCCACCGTCTCGAGCCCGAGCTCGCGGCAGGCGCGGATGACCCGAAGCGCGATCTCCCCGCGGTTGGCGATGAGCACCTTCTTAAACATCGGCGCGCCTCGCGTGGCGGCGAGACGCTCGTGAGTCACCCTGAGCGAAGCGAAGGGGGCATGACCCGACGCATGCCCCCTTCACTGCGTTCAGGGTGACTCGAGAGCCAAGCCCGGCCATTACGGCGTCAGGTCCAGCGCCCGCGAGGCGGACGCATCGCCCGTGATCTCCGTGAACTTGCGGTCGGATGCCGAGTCCACCCCTGAGACCCGCAGCGCGAACTCGCTCGGATTGGTCGAGTAGAACAGCGCGCTCTCGTAGGAGATCATCCCGTCCTTGTACCACTTCATCAGCGACTGGTCGAACGACTGCATGCCGTAGGAGACCGTCCCCTCGGCGATGAGGTCGGGGATGTTGAGCGCCTTTTCGATGTCCCGGATGTTCTCGGCCACGGCGGCGGTGTTGATCAGCACCTCGGCGCCCGGCACGCGGCCGCGTCCGTCCGCCCGCGGCACCAGCCGGAGCGACACCACCGCCTGCAGGGCCGTGGCCAGCACCATCCGGACCTCCTGGTGCTGGTGCGGCGGGTAGAACGAGATGATGCGGTTCAGCGTCTGGGTGGCATCGGTGGTGTGCAGCGTGCTGAACACCAGGTGCCCGGTGTCGGCCGCCTTGAGGGCGGTGTCCAGCGTCTCCATGTCGCGGATCTCGCCCACCAGGATCACGTCCGGGTCCTGCCGCAGGACGTGCCGGAGCGCCGAGGCGAACGACAGCGTATCGCTCCCCACTTCGCGCTGCGAGATGTTGGCCATCACGTCCCGGTGCAGGAACTCGATCGGATCCTCGATGGTGATGACGTTGACTCGCCGGTTCTGGTTGAGGTGGTTGATCATCGCGGCGAGCGCGGTGGACTTTCCCGAGCCGGTGATCCCGGTGACCAGCACCATCCCGCGCGGCTTGAGCGCGATCTCCTCCAGCACCGCCGGCAGGTGCAGCTCGGCGATGGTCTTGACCTCATAGGGGATGGCCCGGAAGGCGAATGCCAGCGTCCCGCGCTGCTGGTAGACGTTGGTGCGGAACCGGCCCACGCCCGGCACGCCGATGGCGAAGTCCGCCTCCTTCTTCTCGGCGAACTCCTTCACCTGCCGGGGCGTCATCACCTGCTCGGCCAGCAGCTTGAGGTCTTCGGGCTTGACCGGCTGCATCTCGAGCGCGTGGAGCTCGCCATTGACCCGCACCGTGGGCGGCCGGCCGACCTTGAGCAGCAGGTCGGACGCGTTCCGCTGCACCATCTGGGCGATGGTGTGCTTGAAGTTGAAGGTCGACGCGGGACCAGCCGGCGCCGATGCCTGTGCTTCAGCCATTGGGATCCACCCGGAAGAGGACCTGGCCGAACTCCACCGGCTGCGCGTCGTCCACCAGAATCTCGCGCACCACGCCGGCGATCTCGGCCTCGATCTCGTTCATGATCTTCATCGCTTCGATGATGCACACCGTCTGCCCCGGTGAGACCCGGGTGCCGGCCTTCACGTAAGGATCCGCGCCCGGCTCCGGCGACTTGTAGAACGTGCCGACCATGGGCGATTTGATCTCCTTGAGCCCGGCGACCGCTCGCGGCGCCTCCCGCGGCTCGGCCTCGCTGGCCGGGACCGGCACCGGGGCCGCGGGCGGAACGTACGGTGCGGGCGAGGCCACCACCGCCGGGACGCCGTTGCCGGTCCGGGTGATCACCACCTTGGTGCCGAACAGGCCCCGGACCTCGATCGATCCGATCTCGGGGGACTCGCGCAGGAGCTGCGCGAGTCCCTGGACATCCTGGAGCTCGATCGCCTTCATCCCCGGTACCTTCCGCAGCACCTCGGCGAGCTGCTTCATATCCTGGGGGGTCATACGGGAATGACGAACGCGACTGCGCGGCGGTCGGCCCGGATCACTTGCCCCTCCTCACGTGATGCTCCAGGGTAGCGGCGGTTCTTCGGATGTGGCGATGGGTGCTACACCAGCTCGAGCAGATCGGTGCGGCCGTCGGAGAGCACCTCCGGCCCGTCCGGTCCGAGGTGCACGTCGTCTTCCAGCCGGACGCCACCCCAGCCCGGAAGATAGATCCCCGGCTCGACCGTCACCACCGCGTGGAGCGGCAGCGGCGCTTCCGCGGTGGGCGCGAGCCGGGGCGCCTCGTGCACCTCGAGCCCCAGCCCGTGACCCAGCGAGTGACCGAAGGCGTCGCCGAAGCCGCGGGCCGCGATCACGTCGCGGGCCAGCGCGTCTCCCTCGCGGCCCGTCATGCCGGCGCGGAGGTGCTCGAGCGCCCGGCCCTGAGCGCTCCGAACCAGCTCGTACACGGTGCGTTGCCGCTCGTCGGCGCGGCCACCGACCACCATGGTGCGGGTGAGATCGGCGCAGTATCCGTCGACCTGCGCGCCGAAGTCAAGCAGTAGCCACTCGCCCGCCTGGATGGTGCGCGCGCTGGTGCGCGCATGCGGCAGCGCCGCGCGGGGCCCGCTGGCGACGATGGTTGGGAACGGGTGCCACTCGCTCCCCCGCCGGCGCAGCGCCGATTCGAGCGCGGCGCCGACCTCGAGCTCCGACTGCCCCGCCCGCACGGTCGGCAGCACCTCCGCCAGGGCGTCCTGGGCCAGCGCCGCGGCGGCGCGGATGGCCGCCACTTCC
>DATEJD010000127.1:0-3582 GCA_035278325.1 Gemmatimonadales bacterium
TGACCGTCTGACCGTCTGACCGTCTGACCGTCTGACCGTCCTTCCGTCCTTCCGTCGCTATATCCCTGCCGGGCCCGTCCCCCAAAGTGCTTCATTTCCGCGCTTGCGACAAATTTCACAAGCAGGTAGCTTTGGCGCCCGTGACACCCGCGGATCCCGGTGGTGGCAAGGAACCCGGTCCGATGCGCTATGCCGGGCTGGGGATCCAGCTTGCGGCCACGCTGCTGGTCTTCGTGCTGGTGGGCCAGTGGCTTGATCGGAAGCTCGGTGCCGGCGGGATCGTGACGGTCCTCGCCGTCCTGCTGGGCTTCGCCGGCACCCTCTACTCGCTGATCCGCCAGCTCAATCGGAAGGACGGCGGCGGCGAATGACCGTGGGCGGCCGCTATGTCGCGGCCGTAGGCGCCGTGACAGCGGGCGGCATCGCGCTCGGTGCGCTGGTGCCGACCGATGAGCGGCCGGCGGTCTGGTGGGGCGTCGGGGTGGGGCTGGTGTTGCAGACGCCGCTGGGCTGGTGGGCCATTCAGAGCATCGGGACCGAGCGGTTCATGGTCGTGTGGACGCTGGGGATGCTCGTCCGGCTCACGGCGGTGGGGCTGGCCGCGCTGGTGGTGCAGCCGGCCCTGGGCGCACGTGCTGGCGCGATGCTCGGCGCGATGGTAGGAGTCCTCGTGGTGCTCCTTGCGATAGAAGGGGCCACGGCATTTCGGGAACACTCGCGGAAAGATCGATGACGCGACTTGGCCGTACGATCGTGAATCTGGCACTGCTGCTCGCTCTCGCCGCGCTGCCGGCCCGAGCCATGGCGCAGGAGCATGGTCAGGAGCCCGGGCACGCCGAGTCCTCCAGCCAGATCGACATCGCGCATCACCTCGGGAACTCGCACGAGTTCCTTGGCGTGGAGCTGCCTCGCTTCGCTCCGGTCCACATCGGCGGGCTCACCATCGATTTTTCCCCCACCAAGCACCTCATGTTCATGCTGGTGGCGGCGATCCTGGTGACGCTGGTGTTCGTGACGAGCGCCAATGCCATCGCGCGGGCGCAGGCTGGAGGCCGGCCGGCCAAGGGCTTTGCGGGAGCGATGGAGGCGACAGCCCTCTACATCCGGCAGGAAGTCATCCTTCCCAACGTCGGTCATCACGGGGAAGGCTTCGTCCCGTATCTCCTGAGCCTGTTCTTCTTCATCCTGGCGATGAACCTGCTCGGGCTGCTCCCGGGCGGCGCCACCGCGACCGGCAACATCTCGGTGACCGCGGCGTTGGCCATCATGGCGTTCATCGTCATCGAGATCACGGGAATGCGGGCCCTCGGGACCACGGGATACCTCAAGACCATCTTCTACCTGCCGCACGGGCTGCCCGGCGGCATCGGCGGCAGCATCCTCAAGGTGGTGCTGCTGGCGGTCCTGACGCCTATCGAGCTGATCGGCAAGCTGGCCAAGCCGTTCGCGCTCGCGGTCCGACTGTTCGCCAACATGACCTCGGGCCACGTGCTGGTGCTCGCGCTGATCGGCCTGACGTTCCTGTTCAAGAGCTACACCGTCGGCGTGGCGGCCGCTTCGCTGGCCACCGGCGTCATGCTGCTCGAGCTGTTCGTGGCCTTCCTGCAGGCGTTCGTGTTCACGTTGCTCACGGCGGTGTTCATCGGGCTGATTCGGGCGGAGCATTAGTAGGACGGAAAGAGTAGGTCCCTCGCTTTGCTCGGGTTGAGGTGACCTGTGAGGTGAGGGGTCGACCTGTGTAGCAGTTCCCCGGGGCGTCGAGCGCACGCGCCGCCCTGGTCTGGTAGCCCGCCGAGCGGCGGGCGATGCCCGCTGCCTCGGCCACGCCGGGGCGCCGGCGGGTCACCGCGGCGAGGTCGCACCGGGAGAGGCGATCCACGAGCGGCGGGCGCGAGCGACTCTCGGTCTCCCGCACAGGTAAGGGAGCTACACATGCTGTTCATCATGGCGCTGCTGCAGGCCGCCGCGGCGGGCGCGGACAAGGGCTACGGTCTCATCGGCGCGGGTCTCGCGGCCGGCTTGGCCGTGGTGGGCGCCGGCATCGGCATCGGCCTGATCGGCGGTCGCGCGACCGAAGGCATCGCCCGTCAGCCCGAGGCCACGGCCCGGATTCAGACGGCGATGATCATCGCGGCGGCGCTGGTCGAAGGCGTCGCGCTGTTCGTCGCGGTGATCGCGTTCCTGATCCAGGGCAAGATCACCTTCTAGGCAAGCTTTTCCTGAGCCAGGCGAGGGGCCGGCACCCGGTCCTTCGCCGAGCTCACCCGAGCCACGCCGGGACTCGGGCGAGGGCATTACCGGGAGACTCACATGCTGTACGCGTCACTCCTGACCTTCCAGGAAGAACACACGCCGGGCCCGCTGTCGGTGGACCCCGGCCTCATGATCTGGACCGTCGTCATCTTCGTGGCGCTGCTCCTGATCCTCAAGCGCTTCGCGTGGCCGGCGATCCTGGGCGCCGTCGAGGCCCGGGAACGGGCGCTGGAGGAGCAGCTCGCCGAGGCCGAGCGGAACCGCGCCGAGGCCGCCCAGCTCCTGGCCGAGCACAAGAAGCTCATGGGCGACGCCAAGGCGCAGGCGCACGCGATCGTCCTCGAGGCGCGTCAGCTCGCCGAGAAGGAGCGGGCGGTAGCGATGGAGAAGACCAGGCAGGAGCAGGACGAGCTGCTGCAGCGGGCTCGCCGGGAGATCGCCGCCGAGCGCGATCGCGCCATGACCGACCTCCGCCGCGAGGCCGTGGAGCTCTCGCTCGCAGCGGCATCCAAGCTGATCGGCGAGCGGCTCAGCACCGACACCGACCGGAAGATCGTGGCCGACTACCTCGCCTCGCTGGACACCGGCCGGTGAGAGCGGAGACCGTCGCCCGGAACTACGCCGAGGCGCTGTTCGCGCTAGGCGAGCGGAGCGGGCAATCGGCGACGTACGCCGACCTGATCGACGCCGTGGCCGCGGCGATCGAGAACGCTCCCGAGGTCCAGGCCGTGCTGATGTCGCCGCGGGTGCCCAAGCAGGAGAAGGCCCGCCTCCTCGCCGGCGCGCTCAAGGGCGCCCCGCGCGAGTTCGTGCTGTTCCTGACGGCGGTGGTCAAGCGCGGCCGCCAGACTCTGCTGCGCGAGATCGCGACCGAATACCACGCGCTGCTCGACCTCAAGCTCAACCGGGTGCGCGCCGGCGTGACGCTCGCCCGCCAGGTCGACCCGACGCTTCAGCGGACCATCACCGAGGCCCTGAGCCGGCAGCTCGGCAAGGAAGTCATCCCCTCATTCTCGGTCGACCCGAGCATCCTGGGCGGGACCATCGTGCGCATCGGCGAGCGGATCCATGACGGCTCGATCCGGCGGCGGATGGTGAAGCTGAAGCGGCAGTTGATCGCGAAGTAAGACGGACGGAGGGTCAGACGATAGGACGATAGGGCGATAGGGCGATAGGGCGATAGGAGGTCGCGAAGCTGCCGCCTGTCCCCCCGAGCGAAGCGAGGGATCTTGCCCGCGGTGGCTCCGGCCATTCCGGGCAAGATCCCTCGGTCGCTTGCGCTCCCTCGGGATGAGGCACACCTCTTGGCTATCGCCCTATCGCCCTATC
>DATEJD010000128.1:0-8768 GCA_035278325.1 Gemmatimonadales bacterium
GGAGCGCCGCGAGCGGCGGCACCCGGCGCACCGCGAGCAGCGGGATCGATGCGAAGATCAGGGCCACACCGAGTCCGGCCCCGACGCCGGTGATCACCGCGCCGATCGAGATCGCGGGCTGCACGTCGACCGGCAGGAGGCTGGCCAGGAGTCCCGGCAGGAACCGCTGCGCCACCAGACCGACGCACGCACCGAGCGCCCCGCCGGCCAGCCCCATGGCCGCGGCCTCGGCGGCATACACGGCGAACACCGCTGCCGCGCTCGCGCCCAGGCAGCGGAGCACCGCGATGGTGTCGAGCCGCTGCCGGATGAACACCACCACCGCGCTGGCGACCCCGATGCCCCCCAGCAGCAGCGCGATGATCCCGACCAGGCCGAGATAGCCGGTCAGGCGGCCCAGCGCATCGTTCAGGTTGCGCTGATCCTCGGAGACGGTGCGGACGCTCACCCGGTCGGCCCGGAGTGCGGGCCGGTACTGCTGCGCGAGGAGCTGAGGCGACTCGCTGGAGGGCAGCCGCACGTAGGCCTCGTACTCCGCGCGGGAGCCGAAGCCGAGCAGCCGGGTGGCGGCGAGGTCCCGGGCGGCGATGTAGATGCGCGGACCCAGCGCGGCACGGAAGCCGACGTTGGCCGGCGCGTTGGTGACCACGCCGGTGATAGCCAGGCGGGTCTCGCCCAGCGCGAGCGTATCACCGACGCGTGCGCCGAGCGCCGTGAGGAGCGATGGGTCCACCACCACCCTGCCGCCGTTCTGCAGGCCCGCCCACGCGCCGGACGGCTCGGTGCGGAGGTCGCCGTAGAACGGGTAGCCCGGCTCTACCGCGGCCACCTGCACCAGCCGCGTGCCGCTGGTGCGGGGCACGTAGGCCATACCGCCGAAGTTGGTGAGCCGCGCGACCGTCCCGCCGCGGGCGCGCAACGTATCCAGCACCCGCTCGGCCGCGGGCGGCAGCGGCCGTCGGGACGAGAGGGCGAAGTCGGCGCCGAGCAGGCCGCGCGCCTGCGTCCGCACCGAGTCGCGCACGTTATCGGTGAACGAGCCGATGGCCACCAGGGCCGCGACCCCGATCGCCACCGATCCGGTGAGCAGCAGGAGCCGCCGGGGCGCCCCGCGGATCTCGCGCCCGGCCATGCGGAGGACGAAGCCGATCACGCCGCGCTGTCGGCGATGATGGCTCCGTCGGCGAGCCGGATGGTGCGGCGGGCCCGCGAGGCGAGATCCAGGTCGTGGGTCACCAGCACCAGCGTGGTGGCGAGGTCGCGGTTGAGCTCGGTCATGAGATCGATGATGGTGGCGCCGGTGCGAGCGTCGAGGTTGCCGGTGGGCTCGTCGGCCAGGAGCACGAGCGGCCGGGTGCTGAAGGCTCGCGCCAGCGCCACGCGCTGCTGCTCGCCGCCGGAGAGCTGGGCCGGATAGTGATGGCCCCGGTCGCCCAGGCCGACGCGGGCCAGCAGGTCCGCGGCGCGCTCGGTCGAGGGCTCGCCCCGGAGCTCGAGCGGCACCTGCACGTTCTCGAGCGCGGTCAGCGTCGGGATGAGCTGGAACGACTGGAATACGAAGCCGATCTTGCGGGCGCGGAGCCGCGCGAGATCGTCCTCGCTCAGAGTTCCCAGCTCATCGCCATCCAGGTGCACGGTGCCCGCCGTGGGCCGATCCAATCCCGCAAGGAGTCCCAGCAGCGTTGTCTTGCCGCTGCCCGACGGTCCGACGATGGCGACGAACGCGCCCGGCTCCACAGTGAAGCTGATATCCTTCAGCACCGTGAGCCGGCGGCCGCCGGAGAGATAGGTCTTGGTCAACGAGGCGCATCGCAGCATGTGGTCAATGATAGTCCGATTGGGGACCCTGGGTCTCGTGCTCGCCGCTCTGGCCGGGTGCGGGCGGGATCCCGAACCGCCGGCCTCGCCACCGCTGCCACCGGTGGAGGCAGGCGGCCGCGGAAGGGTGGTCTTTCTCGGTACCAGCCTCACCGCCGGGCTCGGCCTGGACCCATCGGAGGCCTACCCGGCCCTGCTGCAGCGAAAGATCGATTCGGCTGGCCTGCCGTTCTCGACCGTCAACGCCGGCGTAAGCGGAGAGACCTCGGCGGGAGCCAGACGGCGCATCGACTGGGTGTTCCGCGAGCCGGTGTCGGTCCTGGTCATCGAGACCGGAGCCAACGACATGCTCCGCGGGCTCGACGCCGACTCCGTCGAAGCCAACATCCAGGCCATTATCGATCGCGCCCGCCGGCAGCAGCCCCCGCCGCGCATTGTGCTGCTGGGCATGCGGGCCCTTCCCAACTACGGGCTCCGGTACGTCCGCCGATTCAACGCGGTGTACCCCGACCTCGCCAAGCGGAACGGGCTGCCGCTGGTGCCGTTCCTGCTGGATGGGGTCGCAGGTGTGGACTCGCTCAACCAGGCCGACATGATGCATCCGACGGCCGCGGGGCAGCGGAAGGTGGCGGAGACAGTGTGGCCGGAGGTGGAGAAGGCGATAGAGGGCGATAAGGCGATAGGACGATAGGACGGTGGGTGATAGGACGGTGGGGTGATAGGATCCTACCATCAGCCCTGCTATCGCCTTATCGTCCTATCGCCTTATCGCTCCACATAACTAGCTCTGCGACACCCTTTTTCCATTGCTGCTCGAATACTGACGCGCCGCTGTCGGGACCACCGTCCTTCAAGGCTGCCAGGATCTTCGTGTGGGGCAAAGTCGAGAGGCTCAGGCGGCCGGCATCGCGCAGGTAGGCGGCGAGGTAGCGGCGAGGAATCTGGCGCAGGGACGCGATCATCTCGAGCAGCCGGCGGTTGGGGCAAGCCTCGAGGAGCGCGCGGTGCCACTCGTCCTCCAGATCGAGGCAGCGGGAGAGATCGCCTCTGGTCTGCTCGAGCTGACGGTCCAGCTCGAGCAAGCGCCGGCGGCGGGGTTCGTCCGGCGCTGGGGCGGTGCGAAGGGCCAGGGACTCCAGCACGCCCAGGATCTCGCCCACATCGCGAAGCTCGGCCGGATCCAGCGGGCGCACCCGGAAGCCTCGGCCCATGGCGGTGTCGAGCACGCCTTCGCGGACCAGGCGGAGGAGCGCCTCCCTGACAGGGGTTCGGCTCACCCCCAGTTGGCCGGCCAGGGCCACGTCCCTGACTCGGCTCCCGGCAGCGAGATCACCGCGCTGAACCTGTGACAGGATGCGGTGATAGACCTCATCTCTGAGCGGCACGCGAGAGATCATGAGGAGTCAGAGTTGAATGTGATATTTTGTACTCTGTATACAATACACAAAAACTGGCTAACTGGCAATACCTAAACCGCGAGGATTCGATGGCCGCTCGATCCCTCATCCTGATCGCGTGTCTCCTCGTGCCTGGCGCCCTGCAGGCGCAGTCCGAGACTGCCCTCCGGGACTACTTCGAGGGGCGCACCGTGAAAGTGAAGCTCGCCATGCCCGGCACCGAGGATGGTGTCGACATCTATCCCGGCACACCCAAGCCACTCGACTATCCTCGCCATGCCAGCCGCCTCAAGCAGTACGGCACCGCCATCAAGCCGGGGAGTGACGCCTTGGTGACGAAGGTGAAGGTCAAGTCCAAACTCATCGAGTTCCAGCTTGACGGCGGGGGCTACGGCACCATGGGCGACGAGACCTCATCGAGCGTGACCGTGGCCAGCACGCCGAAGACCAAGCGCGAACAGAACCTCGAGGGCGAGCTCAAGCGTGAGACCGATCCCGCCAAGCGGCGCGAGATCAAGGAGGAGCTCGACGATCTCAAGTCCGCCCGGGAACGCGAGGATGCGCGGAACCGGGCGGAGGTGGCGGACGCCCAAGAGGCCAAGAAGGCGAACATCCGGCAGCGGCGGCTCGAGGGTGGCTCGCGGTTCAACATCCGATACCGCGATGGAGTGCCCGTCTCGGCCCTGACCGCGGAGAGCGTGAAGGAAGCGCTCGGCGCGTACCTCGATTTTCCCGAATCCGCGGCCACGACCGAGCCCACCGCGCCCCAGCCATTCGGCAACGGGGCTGCGGGAACGGTGTCGGGCACCACGCCCGGCTCCGGGCTACCCACCAAGGGGATGCTGCAGGCGGACGTGGATCGACTGCTCGGGACGCCGGAGAAGTCGACCGACCGCGCCGAGGGCAGGCTCAAGGTGACGACGCGAGTCTACTCGACTAAGGCGGGGAGGGTGTCGGCGGAGTTTGTGGAGGGCGTGCTCATCCGGTACACCGTCACCTCGCAGTGACCGGCTGGCGGGCCAGCGCCGCCGGCGGGCTCGCCACGGCGACGGTTACGCTGCCGAAGCCCGCGCCGGCTCGGTCCGCGTATCGAAGGTCGATCAGGTGGATGAGGGAGCCGCCGTCCGGACCCGGCTCGACCTGAACCATCGGAAATCGCGCCCACACAAGGAAACGGCTGCCGAGTGATGTGGTCCGGGCTGCGGCAAGGGCCGGATCGTCCCGCCGCGGCCGCGCGAATCGACGCTCCGACCCGGGATCGATGTGCGGCCGGCCCAGCCAGCGGAAGGTGGACAGCCGATAGGAATCGCCCTGCGCCGCCACCACTTGCCGCACCAGCGGAGTGAGGAGACGCGGCGCCACCATCAGCTGGTCGACCCGCGCGGCGTCGGTATCCAGCTCCCGTCGCGCGATGTTTCTTGCCGTCACCCCCAGCAACGCCATGCCGAACACGTAGGCCGCCGCCACTCCGAGCGCGATCCGCGCCGGTCGAGCGCCGCGATCGCCGAAGCCGCGGGCCGTCCGCTGGCGGCGGCCCACGACCAGACCCATCGCAAGCACCAGCCACATCCACGGGTCCACGATGAAAAGCGTGTCGCCGTAGAACCACCGCCCGGCGAACGGCATGAGCCAGCGCACGCCGTAGGTGTTGAGCGTGTCCAGGATCGGATGGGTCAGGATGGAGACGGCAGAGAGCCGCAGGACCTCGCGCGGCACCACGCCGGAGGGAAGGCCCGCGCGCCCGACTCGACGAGTGGCCCGGTCGAGCAGCAGCATGGCGCCGGTGAGCAGGAACGGCAGCACGATGAGCGCCGGGATGCCGTGCGTCCACCCGCGCCGAAAGGCGAGGTCGGCGCCGGGCCCGTCGAGATAGGCGAGCACGTCGATATCCGGCAGGTTGGCGCCGATCAGGAGCGTCGCGGTCCCGAGCGTCGTCCGGCGCCCGAGGCCGCTCCGCGCCAGGCAGGCGCCCACCAGCGTGTGGCAGACCGGGTCTATGCCAGCCTCGCGTCGAGCTCCATCGGCACGTTGCCCTTGAGTGCCTGCGACACCGGGCAGCCATCCTTGGCCTTCTCGGCGGCGGCAGCGAATCCGGCCTGATCGAGGCCCGGCACATCGCCTCGCACCTCGAGCTTCATCTTCGTGATCCGGAATCCGTCACCCACCTTCTCTGCGGTGCAGGAGGCCTTGGTGCTGATGCTCTTGGCCGGCGTCTTGGCCGCCTCGAGCCCGGCCGAGAGCGCCATGCTGAGACACGCGGCGTGTGCCGCGGCGATCAGCTCTTCGGGGTTGGTGCCCTTGGCGCTCTCGAACCGGGTCGCGAACGTGTAATCGCCGCCGAAGGCGCCCGAGCCGGCGCTGAACTTGCCCTTCCCGTTACGGAGGCCGCCTTCCCAGACGGCGCTGGAGGTACTGGTTGTCACGTGTTGTCTCCTTATGAAAGTGACGCTCGCGACGGCGGCCTACAGCCCGTAGGTGAAGCCGAGCGCGAGGCGGAACGGACTGGTGTCGTTCACGAAGGTCCAGCGGAACTCGAGGAACGGCTTGAGCCGCTGCAGTGGAGGGGAGGTGCTGAGACCGAAAAACAGATTATAGCCCGTCTTGGTCTCGCCCCCGCCCGGATGGCTGAAGGCGATGCCGCCGCCACCATACAGCCCGCCGCCCTGGCCGAGATGGATGGCCGCGTCGCCGTTGAGCTGCCAGCCGGTGTCGCCGCGCTTGGGGAAGAAGAGATCGCCGCTCGGCCGAAGCTCGAGCCGCCGGCCGACGGGGATGCCGATCTGCCCGCCGAGGCTCCAGGCGTGGTTCTCGAAATCCCGGCCGACCCGCGGCCCGATGGTGATCGGGCCGTGGATCAGCGAAGCGTTGCGGCGGCGGTACTGCGCGCTCGCCGAAGCCGGTGCGAGCAGCGCGAGCAGCAGGCCCACGATCGCGAGGCGAGCCCAGACAGGCATCCGATCTCCGAGGGCGACAAAGGAACTGAAGAGTACCCGGATCGGGTGCGAACGGGCTACGGAAGACTCACGAGGTCGGGACCGGATTGCCGTCGGCGTCCACCAGGTGGATCTCGCCGAGGTTGAGCTCCCGGATCGACGGCTCGATGCGCGCACGGTCGCCGACGACGACCCACACCATGTGATCGGGCTGGACCACCTTGGCCGCCGCTGCCGTCACCGTGGCCACGGTCTGGGCCCGCACCCGGTCGGCGTAGGTGTCGAAGTAGCGGTCGTCCAGGCCGAAGGCGACGATCTCGCCGATGGAGCCCGCTACCGCGCCCATCGTTTCCCAGGAGCCGGGGAGCGTGAGCGTCAGCGACGCCTGGGCCCGCGTGAGCTCGTCGGGTGTGATGGGCCGCTGGCCCAGAATGCCCCGCAGCTCCTTCTGCAGCTCGATGATGGACTCCTTGGTCTTGTCGGTCTGCACCGGCGCGTAGGCGATGAACGGCCGCGGCCCGCGCGCGTCGCGGATGAAGCTGAACGCGCCGTAAGACCAGTGCTTGTCCTCCCGCAGGTTCATGTTGATGCGCGACCCGAAGTCGCTGCCCAGCACGGCGCCCATGGTCTCGATCGCCGGCTCGTCGGGGTTTGCTTTAGGGGGCGCGATGTCGCCGGCGATGAGCACCGTCTGGAGGGACCCGGGCCGGTCGAGCAGATACACCGAGGTGGCCGAGGGCGGCGCCACGGGCGCGATGTTCTTCTGCGGCACGTCGCCCGGCTTCCAGCCCGCGAATAGGCGCTCGAGACGAGGCCGGATCTCGGCCATGGTGGTGGCGCCCGTGACGATCAGCGTCGCGTGGTTGGGCTTGAACCAGGTCTGATGGAACTTGACGATGTCCGCGCGGGTGATCTTGGCCGCCGAGGCCTCCGTGCCGGTGCCGGTCCACGGATTGGCATACGCGTGGCCTTCGCCGAACACCACCCGCGGGAACACCCGGAGCGCCATGCCGACCGGGTCCGCCTTCTCGCGCTGGATCTGAGCGATCCGCTGCTTGCGGAGCCGCTCGAGATCGGCCTGGCGGAACGCCGGATGCAGGATGACGTCGGCGTAGAGCTCGAGCGAGGGGTCGAGCCGTGCCGTGAGCGCCTGCATCGACACGCTCGAGACGTCGAGCCGCGACGCGGTGCCGAGCGTGGCGCCGAGGTCGGCCAGGCGATCGCTGATCTCGAGCGCCGAGCGGGTGGCGGTGCCCTCGTCCAGCATGCTCATGGCAAGGCTCGCGGTGCCGGGCAGCGCGAATTGATCGGAGGCGTACCCCGCGTCGAGTAGCAGGTCGAGCTGCACCTGCGGAATCGAGGGCCGGCGGGCCAGCACGATTTTGAGGCCGTTCGACAGCGTGGCCCGCTCGAGCGCCGGGAACTTGGCCTCGGGCGGCGGCCCCACCTCGGGCAGCTTCGAGCGGTCGGCGCCGGTGGGCGCCGTGGCGTACTCGGGGAACGGGTTGACCTGAAGCGTGTAGTCGCCGTCGCTCAGCCAGCGCGCCGCCGTGCCGCGCACCTGCGCCGCGGAGGCCGCCGCCATCCGGCCCAGCTGCACCTTGTAGTAGTCGGGGCGGCCGGCGAACACCTGTCCCTTGGCCAGCACGTCGGACTTCCCGCCGAATCCCCCGATGCGCTCCACGCCGCGGATGAACCCGGCGCGCACCAGGGTCTTGGCCCGCGCCAGCTCCACCGGGGTGGGGCCCGCGGTCAGGAATCTGGCGAGCTGCTCGTCCATGGCTCGCTCGACTTTGGCGGGATCGGTGCCCGGCCGGACGCCCGCCTCGACGACGAACAGGCCGCCGATCTCACGCGCCTCGACCGACGCGTCCACGTCGGTCGCGATCTGCTCGTCGAATACCAGCCGCTTGAACAGCCGCGACGACTTTCCGGTGCTCAGCACCGATGCCGCCAGCGTCAGGTAGTCGACGTCCGCCGAGCCCCAGGCCGGCACGTTCCACACCTTGTAGATCCGGGCCTGGGGCACTCGATCCTGCATCTCGCCCCGCTGGTGCCCGGTGCGCTTGGCGATCCATTCTCCCTGACGCGCCACCGGCGGACCCGATGGGATGTCGCCGAAATACTTCTCGACCTTCTCTTTCGCCGTCTTGGCGTCGATGTCGCCGGCCAGCGTGAGGACGGCATTGGAGGGTCCGTAGTAGGTCTGGAACCAGCCCTTCACGTCATCCAGCTTGGCGGCATCGAGATCCTCCATCGAGCCGATCACGGTCCACGAGTACGGGTGGTTGGGCGGGTACAGCTTGGGGGTGAGGAAGTCCCACACTTTGCCGTACGGCTCGTTCTCGTCCTGCCGCTTCTCGTTCTGCACCACGCCCCGCTGCTCGTCGAGCTTGGCCTGGCTGATCGCGCCCACCAGATGCCCCATCCGGTCCGACTCGAGCCAGAGCGCCAGGTCCAGCGCGGAGGTGGGCACGTTCGCGAAGTAGTTGGTGCGGTCTTCGTTGGTGGTGCCGTTGAGCTCGGTGGCGCCGACCCGCTCGAGCGGCTCCTGGAACTCCTTGTCGTAGTGCTCGCTCCCGTTGAACATCAGGTGCTCGAACAGGTGGGCGAAGCCCGT
>DATEJD010000129.1:0-2812 GCA_035278325.1 Gemmatimonadales bacterium
GGGACCTTGGCCGCCGGTGTTCGAGCCATTCCCGGGCAAGATCCCTCGCTGCGCTCGGGATGAGGTCCGTCGCTCGGGATGAGGAAGCTCCCATCGCCAACCTGACCGTCCGACCGTCCCCTCTCGCCCTATCGTCCTCTCGCCCTATCGCCCTATCGCCTTCTCGTCCTATCGCCCTCTCTGATCGACCTCCGGATCTCCTCCGCCAGCATCCCCAGCAACCCTGGCTGCCGAGCGGGCAGGCGGCGCTCGGGCTGGGCGCCGTGCTGCTCCAGGTTGTCCAGCACCCGCTCGAGGCCGAGCTGGAGCCGCGCCAGCGCGGGGCGGTACTGGCGCGCGACACCGTACCCGAGCCCGAGCGCTACCGGGACCGGCATCAGCGCCACCGGCAAGAGCGCGCCAAGCACCACCATCAGGCCGGAGCCGAGCACGCCCGCGCCCGCCAGCGCCGCTCCGCCGCCAACGTACTCCGCCCGAGCCTTCCGGGCCTCCGCGGTGAGCGCCACGTGGCACCATCCGGGCTCCAGCGCGATCGTCGTCGCGGACACCGTGTCGGCGCGGCCGAGCAGCATGGCGGAGGCGCCCCGGCTCCAGGCCGCGGTCGAGCGGCGGAACGCCGCCGCCATTCCGCCGAGCGGCTCCCAGGTGATCCGGCCGGGCTGGCGCCGCTGCACGCAGAACAGCTCCTTCTCCTCCAGCCACTCCACCAGTGCCGTCTCCACCGCTGCGACCGTCCCCGGCACGGTCCGCTGGGCCACGACCTCCGCCGGCCCCGCGATCCGCGCCCAGGCGCCCACGGCGGTCGGTGCCACCAGCCGGGTGCGCTCCTCCAGCAGGGCGCGCTGCAGGTAGCGCTCGGGTATGCCCACCTCGCGTCCCAGCGCCATCACCTGGTCGGGCGTGAGCTCGTCGGCCAGGTCGCGGTCGGCGGTCTGCAGCTCGGCTGCGCGCTGAATGATTCGCTCGAGCGCCGCCCGATCGATCCGCGCTGGCGTTCCCTCGGCCATGCTACTCCTGCGGGGGTGTCCGGGCCGCGCTCAGGCGGAGGGTGGACATCAGGCTGGTGAGATCGGCCGCCGGCAGCGCCTCGCCCGGCGGTTCCCCCTCTTCCAGGGGGGCAGGGGCCGCCGGCCGCGAGGCCTGCGACTGGAGGAAGGGCTTGAACAGCTCGATGGGGATCGGGAAGATGGTGGTGGAGTTGTTCTCCGCCGCGATCTCGGTGACCGTCTGGAGATAGCGGAGCTGTATAGCGCTGGGCTCCTGCGCGAGGGTGCGGGCCGCCTGGGCCAGGGTCTGGGATGCCTGGAGCTCGCCCTGCGCCGCTATCACCTTGGCCCGCCGCTCGCGCTCGGCCTCGGCCTGGCGCGCCATGGCTCGCTTCATCTGGTCGGGCAGGTCCACGTCCTTCACCTCTACCGCCGACACCTCGATACCCCAGGGATCGGTCCGCTCGTCGATGATCTTCTTGAGCACGGCGTTGATCTTCTCGCGGTCGGACAGCAGCTCGTCCAGCTCTACCTCACCCAGCACCGACCTCAGCGTGGTCTGCGCGAGCTGGCTGGTGGCGTAGAGATAGTCCTCGATCTCGATGATGGCCCTGGCCGGGTCGGTCACCCGCATGTAGAGCACCGCGTTCACCTTGACCGAGACGTTGTCGCGGGTGATCACGTCCTGCGGCGGGATGTCGAGCGCCATGATGCGAAGCGACACCCGCTTCTGGGCCGCGAACCCGGCGGGCAGGAAGATCAATCCGGGACCCTTGGTGCCCCAGAACCGTCCCAGGAAGAAGGCGACCCCGCGCTCGTACTGGCGTACGACGCGCAGGCTCACGAACGAGTAGAACACGGCGGCGGCGAGGAGTGGAAGCAGCAGTTCCATGGCGCGATCCTCAGGCAGGGAAGGCTTCGACGACCACCGCGGCGCCCTGCCCGCCGCCGATGCACGCGGCGCCCAGGCCATAGCGGCCGCCGCGCCGGCGGAGCGCATGCAGCAGGTGCGCGGTGATGCGCGCGCCGCTCGCGCCGAGCGGGTGGCCCAGCGCAACGGCGCCGCCGTCTACGTTGGTGCGCTCGCGGTCCAGCTCCAGCTCGCGCTCGACCGCGAGATACTGCGCCGCGAACGCCTCGTTGATCTCGACCAGATCCATGTCCGCCAATCCCAGGCCCGCGTGCGCCAGCGCGCTACGGCTCGCCGGGACCGGGCCGATGCCCATGATCGAGGGATCGACGCCGGCCACCCCCCATCCGATCAGTCGGCCCAGTGGACGGAGGCCGCGCTCGCGCGCGTACGTCTCGCCCGCGACCACCAGCGCGGCGGCGCCATCGCAGATGCCCGAGGCGTTCCCGGCCGTTACCACGCCGTCCTTCCGGAAATAGGGCGGCAGCTTGGCCAGGCCCTCGGGCGTCGTGTCCGGTCGCAGGTGTTCGTCGGCGGCCCAGGCGACGTCCTGTCGGGTCTTCCGGTCCTTGAGCGTGACCGGCACGACCTCGTCGGCGAACACCCCCGTGTCCCACGCCGCCTTGGCGCAGCGTTGACTCCGGGCCGCGTAGCAATCCACCGCTTCTCGACGGATGCCATAGCGCTCGGCCAGTCGCTCGGCGGTTTCCGCCATGGCCAGGCCGCAGTAGCTGTCGCGTACGGCCTCCCAGAGCGAGTCCTCGAGCGGGGGCGGCGGTCCGAACCGGAGGCCCCACCGCGCTCCGCGCACCACGTGCGGCGCCTGGCTCATGGATTCGGTCCCACCCGCCAGGACCACATCGGCCTCACCCAGCAGAATGCGGTGCGCACCCTGGATCACGGCCTCGAAGCCCGA
>DATEJD010000130.1:0-3459 GCA_035278325.1 Gemmatimonadales bacterium
GGCGGACACGGCCGGCGCGCTCGATGCCGAAGACCTCGAGCGCCTGGGGGAGGCCGCGTGGTGGCTCGCCGAGGCCACCGCCGCTTTGCGGGCGCGAGAACAGGCCTATCGTCGGTACCGTGAGCGCGGGGACCTGCGCTCCGCGGCCCGGGTGGCGCTGGCCCTGTCGGAGGACTACTTCCATCGCCTGGCGCGCTCGGTGGGGCAGGGCTGGCTCCGCCGCGCGGAACGGCATCTCGAGGCGTTGCCCGAGGCGCCCGAGCTCGGCTGGCTGTGCCGCGCGCGCACGCAGCATGCGCTGGCCGAGCGCCGTCTCGAGGAAGCCCTGACGCTGGCGGACCGCTGCCTCGGGATCGCCCGCCGCACCGGTGACGGGGACCTCGAGGCGCTCGCGCTCCAGGATCGGGGCCGCGTGCTCGTCGCGCTCGGTCGCGTCACCGAAGGCATGGGCCTGATCGAGGACGCGATGACGGCGGCCACCGCCGGTGAGCTGAGCCCGCAGACCACCGGCCGCACCCTGTGCAACATGATGAGTACCTGCGACCAACTCGGCGACCTGAGCCGAGCGGCGGAATGGCACGAGGCCATGCAGAGCTGGAGCGAGCCATACGGCCAGTCCGCGTTTCCGGGCATCTGCCGGGTCCATCGCGCGGGCATGCTTCGCCTGCGGGGTGATCTGCCCCGGGCCGAGCAGGAGGCCGGCCGGGCCGCCGAAGAGCTGGGAAACTTTCTGTTCGACCTGGCCGGCGAAGCCTACTACGAGCTGGGTGAGATCCAGCTCCGGAAGGGCGCGCTCGCCGCGGCCGACGCCATGTTCACCGAGGCCCATATACGCGGCCGGAACCCACAGCCGGGCCTCGCGCTCCTGCGGCTCGCGGAGGGGAATGCGGAGGCGGGCCGCACCATGCTCGAGCGCGCGCTCGGGGAGCCCAACCTCGCGACCCTCGAGCGGGCCAAGCTTCTGCCCGCTATGGTCGAGATCGATGTGGCGTGCGGACGCCTCGATGCCGCGTCGGCCGGAGCGTCGGAGCTCGAGGCGATCACGGCCACCTATGCCTCACCGGCGCACGCGGCCGCGGCCGCGCTGGCACGCGGCCGGGTGGCGCTGGCCACCGACCGCCCCGCGGACGCGCTGCCCGATCTGCAGCGGGCTGGGCGTATCTGGACCGAGATCGACCTGCCCTTCGAGTTGGCCCACGCGAGAAGGCTATTGGCTCGGGCGTACGCTCTCATCGGCGAGCCCGGCCAGGCGGAGCTGGAGAACCGGGCGGCACAGGTGGTGTTGAGCCGGATGGGTCTGGCCACCGCCTGATGCGGCCGCCGCTCGCCGAGCTGGCCGGCTTGTTCCTCAGGCTCGGGACCACCGCCTTCGGCGGCCCGGCGGCCCACATTGCGATGATGGAGGACGAGGTTGTGCGACGCCGCGGGTGGCTCACCCGCGAGGAGTTCCTCGATCTGCTCGGTGCCACCAACCTCATTCCCGGTCCCAACTCGACCGAGCTTGCCATCCACATAGGCCATCGGCGCGCCGGATGGCCCGGCCTGCTGGTGGCCGGCACGGCGTTCATCGTACCCGCAATGCTGATCGTGACGGGGTTCGGCTGGGCCTACGTCCGCTTCGGCGCGCTGCCCGAGACGCGCGGGTTGCTGTACGGGATCAAGCCGGTTGTGATCGCCATCGTGCTTCAGGCGCTCTGGGCTCTCGGCCGCGCCGCCATACGATCATGGAGCCTGGCACTCATCGGAGTCGCGGCGGTCGTGGCGAGCGCCGCGGGCGTGGGGGAGCTGACCGTGCTCGCCATTGCGGCCGTCGCGGCCGTCGTGCTCCGGCGGGTAGCGGCGGAAGGATCGCCTGCGGTGCTGGGATCGTCGGGGGCGGCGAGCCTTCTTGCCGGCTCTCGATACAGCGTTCCCCAGTCGGCTCTCGCCGGTGTCTCGGCTGCCGCCTTCGGGCTCGGACCCCTGTTCTGGGTCTTCTTCAAAACCGGCGCCGTCCTGTTCGGTAGCGGCTACGTGCTGCTCGCCTTCCTCCGCACCGATCTGGTCGAGCGACTGCACTGGCTCACCGAGGCCCAGCTGCTCGACGCGGTGGCGGTCGGGCAGATCACCCCCGGGCCCGTGTTCACCACCGCTACCTTCGTCGGGTACATCCTGGGAGGGATGCCGGCCGCCCTCGTCGCGACCGCCGGGATCTTTCTCCCGGCTTTCATTTATGTGGCGCTGAGCGGCCCGCTGGTCCCCCGCATCCGACGCTCGCCCACCGCGGGCGCGGCGCTCGATGGCGTGATCGTCGCCTCCCTCGGCCTCATGGCGACAGTCACCTGGCAGCTCGGCCGCTCGGCCCTGGTCGATTCCCTCACGGCCGGAGTCGCTTTCCTCAGTGCGATCCTCCTGCTTCGCTACCGGCTCAATTCGGTCTGGCTGATTGTCGGGGGCGCGGTGCTCGGCCTGGTGATCACCGGGCTGCGCGCCTGAGGATAGGGCCGGCTAGCCCTCGGACCGCACGTCCCCCGACGACGCTTCCAGCTCCCGGTGCAGCCATCCCTTCGCCTTGACCCAATCGCGCCGGACGGTACGGTCGGTCACGCCCAGCGCCGCGGCCGTTTCCTCTTCCGTCATCCCGCCGAAGAAGCGGCACTCCACCACCTGGGTGAGGCGCGGGTTGAGCGCGGAGAGCCGCTCCAGCGCTTCGTCCAAGGCAACCAGCTCCGCCGCGCGCTCCTCGATGGGCACCTCCGCGTGCTCGAGCTCCAGTCGCTGCCAGCCGCCCCCGCGCTTCGATGCGCTCACCCGCCTCGCATGGTCCAGCAGAATCCGCCGCATGATCCGGGCGGCCACGGCGAAGAATTGGGCGCGGTTGATCCACTGCACCCGGGTCTGGTCGACCAGGCGGAGATAGGCCTCGTGCACCAGGCCGGTGGTGTTGAGCGTGTGACCCACCGATTCGCGCCGGAGCTGCCGGCTGGCAATGCGCCGGAGCTCGTCGTACACCAGGGGGACCAGCACGTCCGCGGCGCGCTCCTGTCCGCGCCCCAGCTCCAGCAGCAGCTCGGTGATCCGCTCGCGCGGCTCGGCGACGCCCATGCTCAGCTCCGCTCGCCCGGCGCCGGGCCCAGGGCGGTCAGCGCGCGCTCCGCGTGCCTGATGAGGTCTGGCTGCGCCAGCCGATAGGGCCCGAGCGCATCGCGGCTCTGCTGGAGCAGCAACCGCGCCTCGTCCGCACGGCCCAGCGCCGCCAGGCAGGCGCCGAGGCCGAGCCGTGCCTCGGCGGTCCGCCAGTCGGCCTCGCCGAACTGCCGGCGGGTGAGCGTGAGTCCGCGCTCGAGAAGCGGGCGCGCGTCCGCGGCCCGGCCCGCGGCCACGAGGGTCCGGCCATGGCCCACCAGCACCGGGCCGAGGCGGATGCCGGTCGCCGGCATCCCGTCCTCGAGGCGCGCCACCGCGGGCCGGTAGAGCGAG
>DATEJD010000131.1:0-5273 GCA_035278325.1 Gemmatimonadales bacterium
GATCGTCACGGTCATCTACAAGCAGCCCAAGAGCCCGGCCGCCTTCGAGAAGTACTACTCGGAGAAGCACCTGCCACTGGTGAGCTCGAAGCAGCAGGAGATCGGCTTCACCAAGGCCGAGCTGACCAAGTTCACCACCACGCTGGACGGCAAGAAGCCGACCTTCTACCGCCAGGCCGAGCTCTACTTCGACAACATGGACGCGCTCAAGAAGGGTGTCGCCACCCCGGGGTTCAAGGCGGTGGGCGACGACCTCAAGAACTTCGCCACCGGCGGGCTCATCGGCATGATCGCCGTCGAGACCGGGGACAAGGGCACGGCCGCGTGCCCCGCGCTGGTCACCGTGATCTACAACCAGCCCAAGGACAGCGCTGCGTTCGAGTCCTACTACTCGGCGAACCACCTGCCGCTGGTGAGCAGCGGCCAGCAGGAGATCGGGTTCACCCGGGCCGACCTGACCCGGTTCGAGTCCAATCTCGACGGCTCGGCCCCCGCCGAGTATCGCCAGGCGGAGCTGTGCTTCAACTCGATGGACGAGCTCAAGAAGGGCACCGCCACCCCGGCGTTCAAGAAGGTGGGGGATGACCTCCCCAAATTCGCGACCGGCGGCCTCACCGCCCTCATCGGCGAGCAGCAGTAGCCTGCACCTCGTCATCCTGGCCGCCCGCGAGGGCTGGCATACCCGGGAGCTGACCCGCGCGCTCGAGGCGCGCGGGCACACCGGGATGGTGGTTCCCTACGAAGGGCTGGTGGCGACCATCGGCCGCCAGCCGGGACTCCGGAGCCGCGCGGCCGATCTCGACCGCGCGGACGCCGTGCTCGCCCGCATCATTCCTTCCGGTTCGCTCGAGCAGATCATCTACCGGGTCGACGCGCTCCACCGCCTCGAGGATCGCGGGGTGCGGGTCATGAACTCGCCGCGCGCCATCGAGCGCACCGTGGACAAGTTCTGGACCTCCGCCCTGCTGGAGCAGTGCGGCCTTCCCACGCCGGATACGGCGGTTTGCGAAACTCCCGAAGAAGCCATGGCCGCGTTCCGGTCCATGGGCGACGTCATCGTCAAGCCGCTGTTCGGCTCCATGGGCTTGGGGATGGTGCGGGTGAGCGACGAAGAGATGGCCTTTCGCGTCTTCAAGACGATCGAGACCATCCGCGGCGTGTACTATCTCCAGCGCGCGATCGACCACGACGGACGCGACATCCGGGCGTTCGTCGTAGGTGGCCGGGTGCTCGCGGCCATCGAGCGCCGGTCCGACGGCTGGCGCACCAACCTCTCGCGGGGGGGAACGGCGCAGGCGGTTCAGCTCCCGGAGGCCTGGAGCCTGCTGGCCGTGCGGGCCGCGGCCGCGGTCGGTGCCGAGTACGCCGGCGTCGATCTGCTGCCGGCGCGGGACGGATCGGTCTACGTGCTCGAAGTGAACGGGATTCCCGGCTGGGAGGGGCTCCAGGCCGCCACCGGCCTGGATGTGGCCGGAGCGGTGATCGACCAGCTGGTCGCGCCGCTCGGATGAGAACCCCGGGCGAGGTGGCCGCGGCAGGCCAGCTGGCCTGCCTCATCGAGGCGGGCTCGTTCAAGCCGGGCAACGTCTCGCCGGGGCGTCATTTCCACGACACCCGCTACGAGGACTTCGTCGCCAGCGCCGTCGCCATCGGCCCCGCGCTCGCCGCCGCGGGCCGGCAGTCGCTCGGGAGCACGATCCTGCATGCGGTCACGGCCACCGGCGAATGGACTACGTCGAACACCAACCTCGGCATCATCCTGCTGCTCGCGCCGCTGGCCCGGGCGGCACTGCAGACCGGCGGAGCCCTGCAGGATGGCGTGCGCGAGGTTCTCGCCGCCACGACCGTGGGCGACGCCGCCGAGGTCTACGACGCCATCCGCCTCGCCCGCCCCGGCGGGCTGGGTTCGTCCGCCAGCGAGGATGTGGCGGCCGCGCCGACCGTTACCCTCCGAGAAGCGATGGCACTGGCGGCCAACCGTGACAGCGTTGCGCGAGAGTACGCCACCGACTTCGCGACCACGTTCGAGATCGGGGTGCCGGCGCTCCGGGCGGCCCGAAGCGCCGGGCTGGCCTGGAGCGAGGCTACGGTCGAGACCTTCCTCCGACTGCTCGCCACGATGCCCGACACGCTCATCGTCCGGAAGCTCGGGTCCGTGGCGGCCGCGGCCGTGTCGCGCCGGGCGCGCCAGGTGGAGGACGCCGGCGGCGTACGCACGGAGGCCGGGCGGGAGGCGCTGGAGGCGTTCGACGACGAGCTCCGGAGCCCCAACAACGCCTACAATCCCGGCACCACCGCCGATCTCACCTGCGCCGCGTTGTTCGTCGTTATACTAGAGGACGGCTGGCACCCCTGAGGAGACGTCGTGCAGAGTCATTTCCGCGTGCAGGTCAGCAAGGACTACCTGGTGTTCGCCTCGGCGCACTTCATCACCTTCCGGGGCCACCAGTGTGAGACGCTGCACGGGCACAACTACCGGGTCGGCGTGGCGGTCGAGGGCTCGGTGGACGCGGAGGCGTTCTTCGTCCTGGATTTCAGCGTGCTCAAGCAGATCACCCGGCGGTTCGTGGACGAGATCGACCACAAGGTGCTGCTCCCCACCCAGAATCCCAAATTGGGCTACCACGAAGACGGCGACCGCCTGCGGGTGGACTACTTCGGCCAGCCCACCTACGTGTTCCCCCGGAAGGACTGCGCGCTGCTGCCGATCCAGAACAGCACCGCGGAGATGCTGGCGCAGTATCTGGGCGGACGGGTGCGGGACGAGCTCATCCGAAGCGGCTACACCCATCTGACACTGCTGGAGCTGGAGGTCGAAGAGAACTACGGGCAGGCCGCCACTTACCGCGACACGCTGGGCGACTGAGCACCCACCGGCTCGGCGGCGAGGTCCGCCAGGTCGGCGGCGGTGATCGTGCCCGCGTGGATGGCACTCGCCACCAGCGCCCCGTCGCAGCCGGCGTCTCGCATCCGGTCGAGGTCCCGACGCGCCAACACCCCACCGCCCGCCATCAGCCGGATCTCGGGAAACCGCTTCCGCAGCGCTTCGATCAGACCCAGGTCCGCTCCGCACCCCGTCCCAATCCGGGCCAAGTCCAGCACGACGAGGCTGGCCACGCCCACCTCGATGGCCTGACCGGCCAGCGAGAGCGCATCCGGCACGGCGCCCTCGGCGTCATGCATAGCGGGATGCATGATCGGACCGCCCATTCGCAGGTCCAGGCTGAACACGATCCGGCTCGGTCCAATGATCCGCACGATCTCGGCGAGATCGGTGAATGCCTGGAGCGTTTCGAGCCCGATTACCACCTGGCTCGCGCCGGTGGCGAGCACCTCGAACGTCCCTGCCGGTGTGTAGGCGCCGGCGTCGACCATGATAGCGCCGGCGAACCCCGTCTCGAGCTGCGCCAGCTCACGCAGGGTGGCGCGCTGAACCGCTCCGCCCTGAATCGCATCGAGATCGGCCACGTAGCACGAGACGGCGCCGAGCCGGGCCCGGAATGCCCGCATGATCGGCACCGGCTCGCCGACCGCCTCGGGGGCCAGGACGGACGCCGCCGGCTGGTAGCGCGAGCGGTCGCCGGCCTGCGCGAGCACGGCCGTGCCGCGCGCGAGATCGAGCACGGGGATGACATCCATGCGCCCAACTTATCAGCGACTGATCGCCCATGACCAGGGCGCCTGCGGTGCTCGGTTGGGATATCGGCGGGGTGAATACGAAGGCGGTCAGGGTTCGCCTGAGGAACGGGGCAGCCCCCGAGCTCGAGAGCGCCTCTCTGCCATTCGAGATTCAGCACGAGCTCGCGGCGCTGGCCGACACCCTCCGCCTTCTTGCCCAGCGGCTCGGACGAGCGGACGGGTGGGCGCACGCGGTCACCATGACGGCCGAGCTGTCCCAGGCGTTCCGGACCAAGCGGGAGGGAGTCGCGACGGTGCTCGATGGCGTCCTCGCCGCGTTTCCCTCGGATCCGGTACGGGTGTTCACCGTCGACGGCCGGTTCGTGGCGCCCGACGAGGCACGGACGATCCCGCTCCAGGTCGGCGCATCGAACTGGGTCGCGACGGCTACGCTGGCCGCCCGAGTGGCACCGGACGCGATCCTGGTCGATATCGGCACCACCTCGACCGACATCATCCCGATCGTCGCCGGCAAGGTGGCCGCGCGGGGGCGCACCGATCCGGCCCGCCTCTCGACCGGCGAGCTGGTCTACACCGGCGCGGTGCGCACCCCGGTCGAGGCGATCGTGCGGGACGTACCGCTCTGGGGCGGCCGGGCCGGCGTGGCCGCCGAGGCGTTCGCCACGGTCGGCGACGCGCACATCTGGCTCGGCTCGCTGCCGCCGGAGGACTACACCGCGCCGACCAGTGATCGCCGGCCCGTCACCCGCGAAGCCGCGGGTGAGCGGCTGGCGCGGGTGGTGTGCGGCGACCGCGAGATGCTCGACGACCAGGCGATCGACCGCATTGCGCGCGCGGTGGTCGAGGCGCAGGCGGAGCAGGTCGTTGCCGGCATCCGACAGGTTCACCGCGCCTTTCCGTCGCTCGCCGTCGCCATCGTGACCGGCGTGGGCGAGCACATCGCCGCGGACGCGGCGCGCCGTGCCGGTCTCGACGTGATGGCCCTGGCCGCACACTGGGGCACCGCGGCGCGCGTGGCCCCTGCCGCCGCCGTCGGGTGGCTGCTGGCCGAGCGGCTCGGCGAGTCGGCGTGACCAGGTCCGCGGGCGGACTGATCGTAGTGAAGGTGGGCGGCGGGCTGAACGCGGTCCCCGGGGCGCTCGATGCCGTGACGGCGGCGCTCGCGTCGGCCGGGACGCGGCATCGCGTTCTGGTGGTTCCCGGCGGCGGTCCCTTTGCCGACGGGGTTCGTCGCTACGCCGAGGTCACTCCTCTTTCCGACGAGACCGCGCACTGGATGGCGATCCTGGGTATGGACCAGTACGCCCACGTGCTGGCGGACCGGATTCCCGCTCCCCTGCTGGAGGAGCCCGGCGCGATCACCGCGGCGCTGGGCCACGCTGGTGTGGTCGTGCTCGCGCCGTACCGCTGGATGCGCGCGGCCGACGTGCTGCCCCACTCGTGGGACGCCACCAGCGACAGCGTCGCGGCGTTCGTGGCAGGGGCGCTCGACGCCGAGCGCCTGATCCTGGTCAAGCCGGTCGACGAGGCACCCGGCCGGCAGCTCACCGACCCGTGCTTCGAGTCGGTGCTGCCGGTCGGGCTTCGATGTGACGTGGTCGGGTGGCGGCGGGCAGCGGAGGTTCTGTCGGGCT
>DATEJD010000132.1:0-4111 GCA_035278325.1 Gemmatimonadales bacterium
GCCAACAGCAGCACCAGGGGCCAGACGCCGGCGAACGAGGCCACGTCCAACTCGGCCCCTGCCATGGCGAAGAAGATCACGAACACCGGGACGGCCATGTGATGGAGTGTTTCCACCAGCGGCTCGGCGCGGACAGGCGCGACGTTCTCTACGAAGAAGCCGGCCACCAGCAGGCTCAGCAGCAGCTCGAATTGGAGGGCCTCGGCCGCGGCCGCCGTGGCGAACACCGCGACGACCGCGAACACCACCAGCTCGTGGCGCACGAACCGGAGATAGAGGCTCACGGCGCCGCCGATCACCAGGCCGGCGCAGATCGAGCCCAGCACTTCCCGGAGCAGCTGGAGCAGAACGGCTGCCGCGCCTGCCGTCGCTCCCCCCAGGTGCGCCTGCGCCAGGCTGAAGGCGACGGTGAACAGCAGAATCACCAGTACGTCGGCCACGAGCACGACGCCCAGCGTGGTCCGGGCCAGCGGGCCTCGCGCTCCGGTCTCGGTGAGCATCGCCAGGGTGACCATGGGGCTGTTCACGGCCAGTGTCGCGGCAAATAGGAGGGCCACGAGCATGAGCGCTGCGGGCGCAAGCGTGGTCAGGAAGGGAATCCAGGGGTGCACCAGCAGGACGGCCGTCCACACCGCGGCCATCACGGCCAGCACCTGGAGCGCGAGGATCCAGAGAATCGCGCGGCGCCGAAGCTTCAGGTCGGCCACCCGGAGCTCGGCCCCCGCCAGCAGGCCGATCAGGCCAACGGCGAGCCGCTTCATCATGGCCAGGTCCTGAAGCACGGCGGGCGGCACGATGCCGGTGGCCGTCGGACCCAGAGCCAGTCCAGCCAGCAGGTACCCGACCAGCCGAGGCAGCCCGGCATCGTGGGTAAGCGCGCCGAAGGTGTCGGCCGTGAGCAGGAGGATGCCGAACAGGAACAGCGAGCGCGGGGCGATCACCCCTTCCGTCGGCGCCCGGAGCGGCTCGAGCAGCACCGCGCCACCCACCAGCAGGGCCAGCACCACCAGCCGCCGGATCATGGTACCCTCTCGGCGACGGCAACCGACTCGGGCCCGTCGAGGCTTTCCACCAGCGCCGCTCCTTCCCTGCCCGCGACGATCTCGAAGAGCAGCACCGACAGCAGCGTGGCACTCAGGATGAGGCGCGGATTCAGATCGGGCCGTACCTGGGTGTAGTTGACCGCCATGGCCACGGCGAGTCCTCCCTGAGCCAGCAGACCGCGTGCAAGGCGTGGGGTGCGGAGCGCGGGCGGAGCCACCAGCTGACCAGCCACCCGGCCCCCCAGGAAGCGGGCAGCGAGTCGCACCAACACGAATGCGGGCGCCAGGAACAGGAGGTCCACCGATTCGGGACTCCATGCCGCGCCCGCGAAGACCAGCAGCGCCAAGTAGACCGGCCGTTCGGTGGCGAGCAGCAGACGGGTCACGTCGCGGTGGGCGCCCCCGCTGTTTGCGAGGATGAAACCGAGGACGAGGTTGGTGTAGAGGGGCGACAGATTGAGGTAATAGCTCGCTCCGCTCGCTACCACGATGGCGCCCGCCAGGGCCACGAACAGTCGGCTGGTGGCGCCAGCGTCCGTGGTCTGGTCGCGGGGCCCGAGGAAGAGATGGAACAGGACCCCACTGGCAACGCCGATGGCCAGGTTGATGACCGCCCATTCGGTAGCCGTGGGCGGCCGAGTGCCGGGCGCCACGTCGCCCCGATGGAAGATGGCGAGCACGAGGCCGAAGGCCACGACCCCGATCAGGGCATCGATTCGCGCGGTGAGCTGGAGGACCGGAAGGATCGTGGAGCGGAGCCGGGCCCGTCCGACGAGCGCATCGACCGCGGCCGGTGAGCTCAGCGTCGCGACGGCGGCGAGGGTGACTGCTTGCACGGTCGAGTCGATCCAGGCGTGGCCGGCCAGATACCGGAACAGGAGCAGGAGTGGCCCGAGCGCGGCCACGAACGTGGCGACCGCCTCGCCGAAGGCGATGCGCACGTGATCGGGTGAGAGCAGCGCGAGCGTCGGCAGCCGGAAGTAGGTCCCCAGGAGCATCCCCAGCCATCCGATTGCCAGGCTGACGATAGGTGTGAGGTCCTCCACCCGCCCGGCATCGAGCAACCGGGTCACATGCGGGCCGAGCAGCACCCCGAGGAGCACGTACTCCGCTCCGCCCACGTATCCGTAGCGGTCGCGCAGGCGATCGAACAGGAGATAGGCGAGGATGTAGCCCGCGGTGAGGACGGCCAGTGCCGCGAGGGTGGTCTGCACCTCAGGCACTCCTCCATTTCGTGGTGATGTGGCGCACGGAGACTCTGGCCGCGCGACCGATAGCTTCGGTGCCGAGTGGCAGAACGCACTTACCGCAAGGAGAACCGGATGTCGAAGCTCGCCTCGTTGGACGATCTACTAGTCCACGAACTGCAGGATATTTATCACGCCGAGAATCAGATCCTGAAGGCGCTGCCCAAGATGGCTGCCGCGGCCACGCATCCGGATTTGAAGGACGCGTTCGAGGAGCACCTGCAGCAGACCGAGGGCCAGGTGCGCCGGCTGGAGCAGGCCTTTAAGCTGCTCGGTGTCCCGGCCAAGGGGAAGAAGTGCGAAGGAATGGCGGGCCTGCTTGAGGAAGGCCGCAATGTCATGGAAGCAGACGCCGAGCCCGCCGTGATGGACGCCGCGCTGATCGCCGCGGCGCAGAAGGTGGAGCATTACGAGATCGCCAGCTACGGCTGCGTGTGCACCTACGCCGAGCTGCTGGGCTACGACCAGGTGCACGAGCTGCTGGGGCAGAACCTGGATGAGGAAGAGACCACCGACCAGAAGCTCACGGCGCTGGCCGAGAGTGTGATCAATCAGGAGGCGGAGGAGGAAGGGGAGTTCAACCCCGAAGAGATCGAGCGCGAGGCCTAGCGGGACCGTCGCCCATCGGTCCCGGAAGCCCGGCGCGCAGTCCAAATCCCCCGCGCCGGAGGGGGCCATGGGCGACCACCGCGGCAGTTAGCCGGGGTTGTTCCTGGTTGCTTTGCTACCTTGCCCACCACGCTGTCAGCTTCGATCGCCAGCCGAATCTCGATCCGCCTATCTGACCGTCCGGCCGCCCCACCGTCGTCCTATCGCCCTATCGTCTTATCGCCCTATCGCCTTAATCGCCTTACGAATCCCGAACGGCGTCCCGCTCGGGGCGCGGGCTCGCCAGCAGCCGTTCGGCGAAATCCACCCGCTCGGCCAGCTCGGCGACCTGGTGGCGCAGCAGGTCGAGCTCGTCCATGACCTCGGATGGGAGCGGCCCGGCCGCCGGCGCCTCCTCGGGGTCCCACCGGCGCACCAGCCGATTGTTCACATCGCGAAACGAGCCGCTGGCGACGAGGATCATGTCGTACAGCCACCAGAGGCCGACGCCGCCGAGCGTGGCGGCCATGAGGATGCCGGTGCCGGTCTTTCCGACATAGAACCGATGGCCACCGAACACACCCAGCACGGTGGCCAGGGCCAGCGCGACCCCACGGGACTTCTCCGAGGCCTCGTCGCGGTAGGCGACCATGGTGGTGTCCATGGGTGGCAATATCCGACAAGGGCGGCGCGGTGTCCACCGGAGGGCGGCGAAGAGGCGCAGCGGAGAGCAGACCGGCGAGCCGGAACAGGAGACGGAAGAGGCTGGAGAGGAAGGCCTACAGAGGTGGCCCTACAGAAGTGGCCCTACAGAAGTGGCCCTACAGAAGTGGCCGCTGAGGAATGCGCCCGGGTGGATTCGAACCACCGACCCACAGCTTAGAAGGCTGTTGCTCTATCCAACTGAGCTACGGGCGCGAGCTTTAGTCACAACAACTTACAGCCGTACCATCCGCGGGCGTAGCGCGGCAGTGTCTTCGGCAGTGTCAGAAGCCAGGCTTGACGAAAGTGTATTCGGTTGGGGTGACCGAATCGGCGCACTCCGTGTCGCCATCGCGCCACGTGTAGCGACCGACATCTCCTTCATCAGCCCCGCGGATCAATCAACACGCGAAACGCCGCCTGTACGCTAGCGCTCTCGCGCGCTACGCCGCCAATCTCTCTTGACGGCTGATGTACCGGTCCTTACCGTAGCCACACACCTCGACAAAAGCACACCCGGCCCAAGCCGGG
>DATEJD010000133.1:0-4173 GCA_035278325.1 Gemmatimonadales bacterium
GGGCACTACGCGCTGTAGTTCGGCGCTTCCCGCGTGATGGTCACGTCGTGCGGGTGCGACTCGCGCAGGCCCGCCGAGGTGATCTGGACCATCTCCACGTCGCACTGGAGCTGCTGGATCGAGGATACGCCGCAATACCCCATGCCACTACGGAGTCCGCCGACCATTTGATACAGCACGTCGGCCACCGGCCCCTTGTACGGCACCCGGCCTTCGATGCCTTCGGGGACCAGCTTGGAGGGCGCCATCTCCCCCTCCTGGAAGTAGCGGTCGGCGGAGCCATCCTGCATGGCCGACAGGCTCCCCATGCCGCGGATCATCTTGTACCGCCGGCCCTCGGCCAGGACCGACTCGCCGGGGCTTTCCTCGGTGCCGGCGAGCATCGAGCCCATCATGACGGAGGACGCGCCGGCGGCCAGGGCCTTCACCACGTCGCCCGAGTACTTGATACCGCCGTCGGCGATGACCGGCACGTCGTCGGCGCCACGGATGGCATCCACGATGGCCGTGATCTGCGGGACACCGACACCGGTGACGACGCGGGTGGTGCAGATGCTGCCCGGTCCGATACCGACCTTGACCGCGTCCACCCCTCGGCGAACCATCTCGCGGGCTCCGGCCTCGGTGGCGATGTTGCCGGCCACGAGCTGGGTGTCGGGGAATGCCTCCCGCAGCTGGCTCACGGTACGGAGCACGCCCTCGCTGTGGCCGTGCGCCGAGTCGACCACCAGCACGTCCACCCCGGCATCGATCAAGCGCCGGGCACGATCCGTGGCGTCCTGGCCGCCACCGACGGCGGCGGCGACCCGCAGGCGGCCGTGCTGATCCTTGTTGGCGTTGGGGTGCTCGCGACGCTTGAAGATGTCCTTGACGGTGATGAGCCCCTTGAGGACGCCCTGGGCATCGACCACCGGCAGCTTTTCGATGCGATGCCGGGCGAGAATACGTTCGGCATCGTCGAGGCTGGTGCCGACGGGGGCAGTGACCAGGTTGTCCTTGGTCATGGCCTCGCGGATGGGCTGCTCGAGGTTCCGCTCGAACTGGAGGTCCCGGTTGGTGATGATCCCGATCAGTCGGCCCTGCCCGTCCACGATCGGCACGCCCGAGATCTTGAACCGCCGCATCAACTGGTAGGCCTCGCGCAGCGGGCGGTCGGGGCCAAGGGTGATCGGGTTGAGGATCATCCCGCTTTCGCTCCGCTTCACGCGGTCCACCTCGGCCGCCTGCCGCTCCGCCGTCATGTTCTTGTGGAGGACCCCGATGCCGCCGGCGCGGGCCATCGCGATGGCCATATCGGCCTCGGTGACGGTGTCCATAGCGGCGGAGACGAGCGGGATATTGAGCGGGATGGTACGGGTGAGACGACTGCTGGTGGAAACCTCGCGCGGATGAACGGCCGAATACCTCGGGACGAGGAGGACGTCGTCGAAGGTGAGGCCGGGCTTGGGACGAATGACGCTCATGCGCTCGAGGTTAGGACGGATGCGAGGGCTGCATACACGACGGCCTACCGAGGCCTCTGGGGGCGGTCGGCAGGCCGGGAGTATGCGGTTCCATCACGTAGTTTAGGAGCCGGTGCCCGGGAAATCAAGCGTGGCTCGGGCCGGTACCGAGGCTACGGCGCCACAGATAGAACACGGGAATGCCGCTCGCGACGATGACGAGCCCGGGCCAGGTGTAGAGCGGCTTCTCGAACAGCAGGATCACCATCAGCGCGGCGTTGGCGACCAGGTACAAGGCCGGCAGCACCGGATAGCCGAACGCCTTCACCGGGCGCGGCAGCTCGGGACGGAGTCGGCGCAGGCGAAACAGGGCCAGCGTGGTCAGGAAGTAGAAGACGATCGCCGCGAAGATCACGTAGTCGAGCAGCTGCCCGTAGGTGCCGCTGATGCAGAGCACGCTGGCCCACACGGCCTGGGCCAGGAGCCCGAAGATGGGCGTCCGGTAGGTCGGGTGCAGCGTGCCCGCGCGCTGGAAGAACAGCTTGTCGCGCGCCATGGCGTAGTACACCCGCGGCCCGGACAGGATCAGCCCGTTGTTGCAGCCGAAGGTCGAAAGCAGAATGGCGATGGCCATGATGGAGGCGGCCCCGGCGCCGAGCGCAACCTCGATGGCCGCCGTCCCCACCCGATCCTGCACGGCGTACTGGATGCCGCGCGACAGCACGTCGTGGCCGTTGGGATCGCCGGCGAACGGCAGGAGGTTGAGGTAGGCGACGTTGGCGAGGATGTAGAGCAGGCTCACCGTGCCGGTGCCGATGGCCAACGCGCGCGGCAGGTTCCGAGTCGGATTCTGTACCTCGGCGGCCGCGAAGGTGACGTTGTTCCAGGCATCGCTCGAGAACAGCGATCCCACCATGGCCGCGCCGATGATGGGCACGATCGCGAGGGTCCACGGCGCCGTGCCCCAGAAGGCCGAGAAGTTGGCGGCCGCGACCGCCGGCTGCCGCCACACCGTGAGCCCGAACAGCACCAGCGCGGCCAGCGCGCCCACCTTGGCGACGCTGAAGACGGTCTGGATGGCCGCGCCGAGCCGCACGCCGCGGGCGTTGGTGGCGGTGAGCAGGGCGATCATGAGGATCGCCACCACCCGCTGCGGCGAGAGGCCGAGCTGGATCGCCTCCGACGCGCCGGGCAGCCTCACGTGCCCCAGCCGGAGAAAGACCTCGGCGCCGAGCGACGGGATCAGGATGCCGAGGAACTTGGCGAACGCCACCCCGACCGCCGCGATCGTGCCGGTCTGAATCACCGCGAACAGGGTCCAGCCGTAGAGAAATCCTGCCAGCGGCGAGAGCCCCTCGCGCAGGAAGACGTACTGTCCGCCGGCCTTGGGCATCATGGCGGCGAGCTCGGCATAGGCCAGCGCGCCGGTGACCGTCATCGCGCCCGTCACCAGCCACACCACCAGCAGGCCCCCAGGGCCCCACTGGCTCACCTGGCGGCTGATGTCGGCGGACACGATGAAGATGCCCGAGCCGATCATCGAGCCGACTACCAGGGAGATCGCCGCGAGCGGGCCGATGCCGCGGATGAACTCCGCCGGGGCCGACGTGACTGCCGGTGCTGCGCTCGTCGTGGCCATGTCGCACCTGGGTGCTAGAGGGTGAGTCAGCCTGAGGGGGTCCGTCAGCCTGAGCGAAGCGAAGGGGCCATCACTTGGGTCATGGCTCCTTCGCTTCGCTCAGGATGACCCGCGAGCTCAGCTTCCCGTGTTCGACTCCGGCGGCTTCTCGATCGATGGCGTCGCCGGCTTGGACGCCGATTCGGCGGCCTTCACCGCCTCATCGACTACCGCCTGGCCGGCCGCGGCCAGACCCTTCATGATCTTGGCCGCGCTGTCCATCACGCCCATGGTCCCGCTGATCGCCTGGATGGGCAGTTTGCCCGCCCGCATGGTATCCTCGACCGTCTCGGTGATCTTGGCGAGGATCCCGCCGGCTCGCGCGCGCTCGGCGTACTTGCTGTCGAGGAATTCGATGTAGTCGAGGATCTGATAGCCACGCTCGTCGTCGAGCGCGTCCAGCAGCCGGCCGATACGCTGCTTGAGCAGGTCGTTCATGTCGAGGCCTACTTTCCTTCCATGCCCGAGACCACCGAGACCAGCTCCGCCACGGGCGTGGCCAGGAACCTGGTGTGGGCCGCCCGGATGGTAACCCGGAGCTGCAGCTCCTGGAGCGGCGGCAGCGCCCGAAACTCCGCGGCCCGCTCCGCGGGGATGATGACGTAGACGAAGCCCGGCTCGGGGAGTGGCCCGCGGGTGAGGAGATACGGCTGGCCGGGCGGCATCTCGCTCCGGAGCTCGTCGGCCTGCTTGACCGCGATGACCTGGAGACGCCACTCGACCGTCTGCCCCACGAACCGATCGGGTGCGCCGCGCACTTCCGCCGCGGTGACGCCCACCATCGTGCCGCTGTCGCTCGGGGCAACGGCGTCGGCAGGAATCCAGCCTTCGACTTGGACCTTGACCATGTCGCCCGCGCGGGCGACCACGCGGGCAGGCGTGCCGCTGTGGAGCGTGCCGAGCGAGCCGCCCGCGGCGGCCGCGCCGAGCTGGGTTTCACGGGCGGTCTGAATCCGCTCGCCACCGGGAGCGGCATCGTTCGAGGCTGCGGCGGTCGCGGGTCTCCGGGTCTTGGGGGCGGGCTGCTGTGGCTGCTGGGCGGGAACAGGACTC
>DATEJD010000134.1:0-5896 GCA_035278325.1 Gemmatimonadales bacterium
TGAGCACGATGCGGTGCCGGAGCACGTCCGGGGCGAGGGCGCGGACGTCCTCGGGCACCACGTAGGCGCGGCCGCGGAGGTAGGCGTGCGCGCGGGCGGCCTGCGCCAGCGCGATCGACGCCCGCGGTGAGCCGCCGAACGCGATCAATGGCTTGAGCTCGGTCAACCCGACGCTGCCCGGGTCACGGGTGGCCCGGACCAGGTCGACGATGTAGTCCACCACCTTCTGGTCCATGTACAGGTCCGCGATGCCGGCGCGGGCGGCCAGGATGGCCCCCGGCTCGAGCAGCCGCTCGATCGCGATCTCGTGTCCGCCGCTCATGCGCAGCAGCACTTCCTTCTCTTCGTCGCGCGAGGGATACCCCACCCGAACCTTGAGCATGAACCGGTCGAGCTGCGCCTCGGGCAGCGGGTACGTTCCCTCGTTCTCGATCGGATTCTGCGTGGCGAGCACGAGGAACGGCTCCTCCAGCGGGTAGGTCGTGCCGCCGATGGTGACCTGGTGCTCCTGCATCGCCTCGAGCAGCGCGGCCTGCACCTTGGCCGGCGCGCGGTTGATCTCGTCCGCGAGGATGATCTGCGCGAACAGCGGCCCCTTCTTGACGTAAAATTCCTGCGACTTCTGATCGAACACCATGGTGCCGATGACGTCGGCGGGGAGCAGATCGGGAGTGAACTGAATCCGCGAGAACGATGCGTGGATGATCTCGGCGAGGGTGCGGACCGCGAGCGTCTTGGCGAGCCCGGGGACGCCCTCCAGCAGAATGTGGCCGCCCGTCAGCATGCCCACGAGCAGCCGCTCGATCATGGCGTCCTGCCCGACGATCCGGCGGGACACTTCCTTGAGGATGCGCTGCACGGGCAGCGTCTCGGCCGGCTTAGTGGTCAGCTTCGGCGCGCTCACGCTCGCTGGCTCCTGGTCTGGATGCTCGGAAACATAGTTGGGACCGGATGGTTGGTGGATGCGCGGGCGGAGCGAAACGACGCCGCGCGATGAGGGCTCGACGTCGCCACCCCCACCCCGGTTTCACTCCCCCTCGACCGGCATCCGCACCGCCTTGTACAATGCCGCCTCCTCCTTCGGCGTAAGCGGGCGATAGCGGCCCGAGGGCAGATCGCCCAGGCGAACCGGCCCGTACGACAGCCGCGCCAGCCGGTCGACCTTGAGACCCATGGCCTCCGCCCAGCGCCGCACGATCCGATTGCGTCCCTCCGACAGGGTCACGTCGAGAATGCTGCGGCCCTCGGTGCCTGGCCGGACCCGCACGTCGCTCGGCACCACCGGTCGGCCGTCGATGAGCGTCTTGCGCTTCATCGCCTCCGCGATCTCGGCCGTCGGGCGCCCGTGCACCAGTGCGGTATAGTGGCGCGGAATGTGATAGCGCGGGTGGGTGAGCCGGTGGACCGCTTCGCCATCGGTCGTGAGCAGCAGGAGCCCGGTCGTCATCACGTCGAGCCGGCCCACGTACGTGAGGCCGGCCGGATCGGGGATGTAGTCGAGCACCGTTCGACGGCCTTCCTCGTCGCTCGCGGTGGTCACCACGCCGAGCGGCTTGTGAAAGGCCAGCCAGCGGCGGGCCTGGAGCTTCACCGGGCGGCCCGCGACCGTGATCTTCTGCCGGTCCGGATCCACCTTGGAGCCGAGCGTCGCGACGGCTCCGTCCACCCGCACCTTGCCCCCCCGGATCAGCTCTTCGGCGGCCCGGCGCGATGCGACCCCGGCGCGGGCCAGGGCCCGCTGGAGCCGCATCTCGGTCACGACTCGGCCTCGACGTAGGCGGCCGCGTCCTCGCCGCCCTCGGGCTCAGGCCGGTGCGGACGGAGCGCGATGGTGAGCTCCTCGGCGCGCGGCAGATCGGCCAGGTCGCGGAGGCCGAGCAGCTCGAGGAACATCGGCGCGGTCCCGTAGAGCAGCGGCCGGCCGAGCGCCTCGCTCCGCCCCACGACCTCGATCAGCCCGCGCTCCTGGAGCGAGCGCAGCACGCCCCCCGCCGATACGCCGCGGATCTCCTCGATCTCCGCGCGCCCCACCGGCTGGCGGTAGGCGATGACCGCGAGCGTCTCCAGCGCCGCGGCGGTGAGCTTGGGCGTCCGCACCGAGAACTGGGCCCGCTCGATCGCCGCGGCGTGCACCGGCCGGGTCAGGATCTGGTAACCGCCGGCGATCTCGAGCAGCTCCACGCCGTGCTGCTCGAAGTCGAAGTGCTCGCGGATCTGCTCCAGGGCCACCCGCACATCGGCCAGGGTGGCCTCCGGGTCGAGCGTGCCGAGCTCCTCGACGGTAAGCGGGCGGGCGGCGCTGAACAGCGCGGCTTCAAGCAGCTGGGCGAGCGGGGTCACGGGCGATCACCATCGGCGCGAAGGCGGCCGGTTGCACGATGCGGAGAAGCCCTCGCTTGGCGAGCTCCAGCAGTGCCAGGAGGGTGGAGAGGACGTCGACGATCGTGGCCCGCGGCCCGAGGGCCTCGAGCCAGGAGAACTGCTCGCGCTCCTCGAGGAGCTGCTCGATGCGACGGGTGGCCGACTCGACGTCGAGCGGCCGGGCCACCACCCGGTGGAGCACCGGGGACGGAATGGCCGCGATGACCCGCTCCACCGCCTGCAGCAGCTCGACCACATCGAGCACCAGCGGCGGCGGCGGAAGCTCCGGCGCCGGCGGGAGGTAGCCGCGCGCGTACTGCCCCGCGCGGCGCTCGGCCGAGCGGCCCATCCACACGGCGATCTCCCGGATCTGCTGATACTCGAGCAGCCGGCGTACCAGCTCGGCGCGCGGATCCTCCCAGCCGTCGTCGTCGGCGTGGCGCGGGAGCAGCATCTGCGCCTTGAGCCGCACCAGGCGACTCGCCATGTCGAGATAGTCGGCGGCCTGGTTGAGCCCCAGCTGGTGGATGGCCTGGAGGAACTGGTCGGCGATCCGCGCGATCGGAATGTCGGCGATCTCGATCTGCTCCTCCCGCAGGAGGTGGAGCAGCAGGTCGAGCGGGCCGTTGAACGCGTCGAGCTGGACCACGAACCCGGCGCTCGCGCCGAGGGCGATGGTGGGGGCCTCGGGCGCCTCGTCGGCTTGAGGCGCCTCCGGTGGGGTCATGAGAAGATGTTCCATCCGTCACCCGCTCGATACGGGAGGATGAGACGCAGCAGGAACACCAATCCTGCGCGCGCCGGCGTCAGCAGGAACGCGAGCACCGGCTGAAACAGGAACATCAGCGCGAACAGCGGCAAGTAACCGAACTGGCCCAAACCGCGATACCAGGCACCGGCGCGCGGAGGGAGCGCGTGATAGAGGAGATGGGAGCCGTCCAGCGGCGGCAGCGGGATCAGGTTGAAGAAGCAGAGCAGCAGGTTGAGGTAGATCCCGAACACCATCATCCGCTGGGCGGTGTCGACCATGCCCACCGCTCCAGGAACGCTGCGGGCCAGGAGGCCGAGCAGGACGAAGACCCCCGCGAACAGGATCGAGAGAAACAGGTTGGTGGTCACCCCCGCCGCCGAGACGATGAGGTCACCCCGCCGATAGTGGCGAAACTTGCGGGAGTTCACCGGCACCGGCTTCGCGCCGCCGAAGGTATACTGCCCGTGGCTCAGGAAGAACAACAAGGCCGGGAGCAGCAGGCTCATCCACGGATCGATGTGGGGAATCGGATTGAGGGTGACACGGCCCAGAGAGTAGGCGGTGTCGTCGCCCTGCTGCAGGGCGGTCACCGCGTGCGCGTACTCGTGCGCCACCATCGCGAAGACCAGCATCGGGAGCGCGAGAATGAAGTCGCTGATCTGGGCTTCCAGGGCTCAATCCTGTCGGTGGGGACGGCGGAAGGTTAAGCACCCGCCCTAATCAAGTCAAAGCGCGCTCCCGCTTGACCTTGCGGTGGTCGCTCTCTATGTTTCCGCCCTCCAATGCCAGGGGCGAGCGCCCCGTGGCCGCCGTCGCACTCAAGGTCGCAGTCAAGGTCGCACTCAACGCGAGGTCGTCGTGCCGCGAATCAAGTCCGCCAAGAAGCGTATGCGTCAGGCCAAGACCCATGCCACGCTGAATCGCACTCAGCGCAGCCAGCTGCGCACCGCCGTGAAGAAGGTGCGGAGCGCCACGGGAGACGCCGCGAAGGCGGCCTATGATGAGGCAGTGCGGCTGCTCGACCGGGCCGGGCGGAAGCGGCTGATTCACCCCAACGCTGCCGCGCGGAGCAAGAGTCGGCTGGCCAAGCTGGTGCAGGCGGCGAAGAAATAGGGGCGCCGCGCGTAGGGCGGCTGCCGCGACGTTCAAGGGGCCTCGCAAGCGAGGCCCCTTTTCATTTTGTCCAGGCTGCCAAATTGCTTTATCTGAGGAGCGCAACCGACTGCAATGTCGGCTGTTATGCTATCAGGCTCAGATCCCGGCCAACTCGGCGCCGCAGCGCTCGCAGTACCACTCCGTCGGCCGGTTCAGCGTGCCGCACTCACCGCATTTGAGCGTCTTGGCCACTCCCGCGGCCCCAGGCTTGGCCGGCGGGGCCTGCGTGGTCGAGGCCTCACCCGAGCGGCCGGAGGCACCCGCTCCGGGATTGCTCCGGCGCGAGGCAGGTGAAGAGGCTGGCGCGGGCGAGGCGGCCTGCGCCGGCGCGGGCTTCTTGTCCTCGTCCGGCGCGACGGACTTGAGAAAGGCCAGCTCGTCCGGGGGCGGCGGGCCGTGGGTGATCTCCGGCTCGCGGGCCGGCGGACGCGGCGCCTGACGGGGCGGCGTCGGATCGGCCACGCGAATGGGCTCGGGCTCCGGTTCGGGAGCCGCAGCCACCGGCGGCGGTGCCGGCGCCGGGGGCGGTGGTGGCGGCTCGGATCGCTTGGGCGTGCCGCTGATGAGCCCCTGCACTTCCGCCAACCGCGCGATCTCGTGGCCGACGCCGCTCAGCTCGCCGCGCAGCCGGGTCAGGCGATCGTTGGTCTCCTTCGATACCCGATTCCACTCGTCCTCGGAGTACTCGCCGACCGCGTACCGCACCTCGGCCTCCGACAACTCCTCCTCGACCGTGCGCTTCTCGTGATCCAGCCCTGACTGGGTCTTGCGGTGCCGATCGAGCTCCTCGCTGATCGTCGCGGAATGACCCCGCAGCTGGTCGATCACGCCCTTGAGCCGCGCCTCGTAGTCCGTCCGGACCCGCTCGCGGACCGCGGCCGGCGCCTTGTCGCCGGCGGAATCGAGGCGGGCCAGCCACTGCTCGTACTGGGCGCGCTGCTGAAGCAGGCCTTCGATACTCGTATCAGTTTCCGAGGTCGGTTTGGCCATGACGGAGCTTTCCTCTCAGCCGATCGAGGTCGTGCATCTGGTCGGGGGTCAGGCGAATGACCCGGCCGAGGCTGCGCGCGGACAGGAGAATCCGCGCCGCGTGTTCCAGGGTTTCCATGCGGATCCGGGCGACGGCCAGCGTGGCGCCCCATGCGACCGCGCCATGGTTGGCCAGCAGCACGGCGTCGCAGGCGCCAAGAAAAGGCTCGAGCGCATCGCCGAGCGCGGGCGTGCCGGTGGTGGCGTAGGGAACCACGGGGACCTGACCCAATAGCACCGCGACTTCCGGCAGCACGTCCGCCGGTATCGCCTCGCCCGCCACCGCGAAGCCGGTGGCCGTCGGCGGGTGCGCGTGAACCACCGCACCGCAGTCCTCACGTGACCGATACACCCGGAGATGTAAATCTAATTCGGTGGATGCCTTCCGGGAGCCTGCCAGGTGCCGGCCCTCGAGGTCCACCTCGACCAGGTCCTCGGGAGCCAGATCGGCCTTGGCGAAGCCACTGGGGGTCACCAGAATCCGGCCGGGCTGGTAGCGAACGGTGACGTTGCCGTCCTGGCCGGCGATCAATCCGGCCTGCCACAGGCGCCGGCAACACATCACGATATCGCGGGCCGCCTGGGAGCGGTGGACGGAGG
>DATEJD010000135.1:0-6687 GCA_035278325.1 Gemmatimonadales bacterium
CCGATCCGACCATTCCTGCAGGCCCGCGGCGATGACCCGCCCGTCGGGATCGGAGAGGAACCAGGGCGAGGCGCCGGGCCCCGCGACGGCGGCTCCTCGCGCGGCGGTGGCGCGGTCCAGCCAGTCCTTGCTCGTGCGCCAGGGGGCGGCCGCCGGCTCGAACGCCTTCGGGTCGGCATTGGCGAGCGCGACCAGCGCGGTGCGGCGCAGCTGCGCGGTTCCCTTCCCGGCCGCCACGCGCGCCAGTCCCGTGGCGGCCTCCGACCCACCGAGCTCGCCCAGGGTTTCGGCGGCCTGCACCTCGATGCTGGGCTGGGGATCGTCGAGCAGAGGCACCAGCTTGGCCGCCAGGGTGGAGTCGTGATAGCTCTCGAGTGAGCGCAGCGCGTTGATGCGGACCTGGAGGTTGGGCTCGTCGGCCGCGCGGACCAGGAGCTCACCCACCGATGACGGCGCCAGCCTGGCCGTGTCGGCGTAGGACCGGGTGAGCGCGCGGGCGGCGAGCGACCGGATGTACGGCTCCTGGTCGCGCAGGATGAGCAGCATCCGGTTCCCGGCCGCGGGCGCCCGGAGCCGCGCGAGCGAGTACACCGCGCGGAGCCTCGGACCGGGCAAGCTGTCGTCCATGTACGGCAACAGGCCTGTCACCGGCGCGTTCGCGCCCAGGCGCCAGGACTCGGCGAGGATCTGGAGCAGAGCCGGCGTGCGGTCGTCCTGGGTCAGCGTGACCTTGCCGCCCAGCACGCCGGCGAAGAACTCGCCGGTCCGGGGGCCGCCGATCTTGGCCAGCGCGGTGATCGCCTCCGCGGCCGTGGTGGCGTCGAGGCCGGGAAGACCGGTGAGCCGATCGATCAGCGGCTCTATGGCGGCCGTGTCTCGCAGGAGGCCCAGGGCAAACGCCGCGGCCACGCGCACCGTGGTATCGGGATCGGCCAGCAGCGGCACCACGAGCGGTGTGGCCCGCGGGTCGCCGATGCGCCCCGCGCCGTAGGCCGCGGTGCGCCGCACCAGTGAGTCGGGCGCGACCAGGGCACGCCGGAACAGCTCGGGCTGGAAGTCGCGCGCGTCCTCCGCGGCCAGCACGGGGGCGAGCTGCTCGACCACGCTCTGCTCCTGCGCCCTGAGCCGCGCTGGCGAGCCAAGCAGGGCCAGCAGCGCGAGCAGGCCCGAAACGGCGGTCCCACGGCGGAACGACTCGAAGCGTCGGCGACTATTCACGCGAAGTCCTCTGAGTTTCACTGGTCAGCCCCAGCGCGACCGGATCCGGCACCGGCTGGAGGATGGCGCGCACCTGCGGCGGCAGCCGGGCGAGCGCCAGGGCGGCGTCCAGCGCCAACAGGGCCACCATCGCGGTCGCGAGCAGGCGCCCGTCCCCCGCGTGCTCGACCGCGTAGCCGAAGGTCACCCGGCGCGACGCGACTTCCCTGACCCAGCAGCGGACCCGGACCAGGTCGTCGAACCGGGCCGGCTGGCGATACCGGATGGCCACCTCGCTCACCACCAGCCGGAGCCCGGCGGCTTCGAGCTCACGGTAGCTGGCGCCGCAGTGGCGCAGGTGCTCGGTGCGGGCGATGTCCAACCAGACGAGATACCGCGCGTGGTAGGCGACACCCATCTGATCGGTCTCGGAGTAGTTGACCCGGACCAGGGTCTCGGTGACTCTCGAGACCGTCATCTTCTCCTCCCGGGGTTGGTGACGCTCGGCGGGTGGGCAGTGACACGGCAACTGGCTTCGCCGACCTTGCGCTTCGGGCTTCGGTTGCCCCGGTGCCGGGAGCGGCCCATCTTTGGCGCCGTGCTGGGCCAATCGCTCGTCGTCGTTTCGGACGCCCATCTGGGAGTAGCGCCTCCGGCCACCGAGGAGGCGCTGCTGTCGTTCCTCGAGGCGGTGCCGGACCTCGGGGACTGCCTGCTGGTCAACGGCGACCTCTTCGACTTCTGGTTCTCCTACGCCCGGGTCATTCCTCGGCGCGGCTTTCAGGTGGCCGCCGCCCTGGCCCGACTCGCGCGGCGGGTGCCCATCGTAATGGTGGGCGGCAACCATGATCGCTGGGGTGGGGACTTCTGGGAGCGCGAGGTGGGAGTGAGGTTCGAGCCCCGCCGCGCCACGTTCGAGGTGGGCCGGCGCCGGGTGGCCGCCATCCACGGCGACGGCCTCACCGAGCCCGGGCTCCGCGCCACCCTGCTCCACCGCGCCATCAATCACCCGATCACCGCTGCCGTCTACCGCGCCATCCACCCCGAGATCGGGCTGCGCCTGGTGGACGCCCTGAGTCCCCACCTGGGCGACCACACGATGGACGCCGGAAAGCTGGGCCGCGCGGCCGCACGCCAGCAGGAGTGGGCCGGCGAGCTGCTGGCGCGGGAGCCTGACCTCGGGCTCATCGTGATGGGCCACACTCACCAGGCGGCGCTCATGGAGCTCGCGCCCGACCGACAGTACCTCAACCCCGGAGCGTGGTTCGACGGGTTCCGCTATGCCATCGCGACGGAAACCGGAGCCCAGCTCCACCACTTCAGTCCAGCGGCACCACCTCCGCCTCTCCCAGCCGTTCCCCGATAAAGCGCGCGCCAACCTGTCGGAAGCGGGCTTCGTCGTCGCTCACGGCGAAGCGGTGCTCCGCCGGGCCATCCTCCGGTGCACGGAGCTGGTTGCGGTCGAGGACGTGGGCCACGACCGCGGCCGTTTCCTCACCGCTGTCGATGAGCCGCACGTCGCCCCCCATGACCCGCTGGAGCAGCGGCTTGAGCAACGGATAGTGGGTGCAGCCCAGCACCAAGGTATCCACCCCGGCCTGGCGGAGCGGATCGAGATACTCGTGCGCGATGAGCTCGGCGGCCGGATGGTCGAACCAGCCTTCCTCGACCAGCGGCACGAACAGCGGGCAGGCGCGCTGCTCGACTCGGGCGTCGGGGCGGCGGCGCTGAATCGCACGCGCGTAGGCGTTGCTCGCGATGGTGCCGGCGGTGCCGATGACGCCGATGGGCCCCGCCGCCGACGCGGAGGCCGCGGCGCGCGCGCCCGGGTCGATCACGCCGATCACCGGCACCGGCGAGTGATGCTGCAGGGTCTCGAGCGCGTGGGCCGTGCTCGTGTTACAGGCGATGACCACCGCCTTCACCCGCTGATGCAGCAGCCAGTCGAGGATCTCGAGGCTGTAGCGCCGCACCGTCTCGGGCGACTTGGGGCCGTAGGGCACCCGGGCCGTGTCCCCGAAGTAGACGGTGGACTCGTGCGGCAGGCGCTCGTAGATCGCGCGCGCGACGGTCAGGCCGCCGATGCCGGAGTCGAAGATGCCGATGGGCGCGGCGTTCATCGGATCCGAATCGGCACGGACACCGCCCCGCCGATGCCGCCCGGAACGGCCTGCAATTTGAGATCGCCGGGGAAGTCGCTCAGATGGGCCGACACGTAGGCCTCCAGGCCCGCGAACAGATGATTGAAGCCGAGCAGGACCAGCCAGTCCTCGTGCTCACGTCGCTTGTCCTCGGCGCGGGCGGAGTTGGTGCGGCGGAGGTAGGCCAGCTCGTGGCGGGTCTTGAGGCTCATGGCCAGCGTGGTGCCTTCCCAGGCGATGAAGATGCCGCCGGTGAGCTTGCGTCCCAGCTTGGCCTGCCCCCAACCCGGGAGCAGGAACGACCGCCAGAAGGCGTTCATGGGGCTGGTGCGGAGCGCGAGCGAATCGGCGCGGGTTCGGGCACCCGTGACGCTCGTGGTCTCGGCGGGAACCGCCGGAGGCCGCGTCACCGCCGTGGTGTCCTGCGCCGCGGCCGCGCGCGGAAGGACGACGAAGGCAGCCACCAGCAGCAGGGCACCCGCGAGCGGGCGAGCGTGACGGAACATGACGTCAGACGCCTTCCAGGCCATGGTGCGCGTCGGCTGCGGGTGGCGGGAGCGTGTGAGAATCGAACTCACCAGAGCCGCCGAACGGCGCCTCCGTCGCGGTTTTGAAGACCGGCCAAGCCACCAGGCCCGATCCGCTCCCAGATTCAGGAAGGTAACACCGCCACCGCGTCGATCTCGACCCGCGCTCCCCGCGGCAATGCGGCCACCGCGACGGTGGACCGCGCGGGGCGATGGTCGCCGAATGCCTTGGCGTAGACCGCGTTCATCTCGGCGAAATCGGCCATATCGACCAGGTAGACGGTGGTCTTGACCACGGCGGACAGGTCGAGCCGCTCGGCTTCGAGGATGGCCCGGATATTGGCCAGCACCCGCTCGGTCTGCTCCAAGATGCCGCCGTCCACCAGCTCGCCACTGGCGGGATCGAAGCCCACCTGGCCCGCGGTGAACAGCAGACCGTTCGCGCGGGTGGCCTGGCTGTACGGCCCGATCGCGCGGGGCGCGTCGGGTGTGGAGACGAAGCCGATCGACATCAGAACAGCCCCTCGATGGTGCCGTCGGGGTGAACCCGGATGGCCTCGGCGGACGGCGTCTTGCTGAGCCCGGGCATGGTCATGATCTCGCCCGCGAGCGCGACCACGAAGCCGGCGCCGGCGGAGGGATACACGTCGCGAACGGTGATGCGGAAGCCGGTGGGCCGGCCCAGCTTGGTCGCGTCATCGCTGAAGCTGTACTGGGTCTTGGCCATGCACACCGGCGTCCCGGCCAGCCCCATGGCCTCGCACTGCGCGATGTTCTTCTCCGCCGCGGCGGTGTAGTCCACGCCGTCGGCGCCGTAGATCTCGTGGGCGATGGCCTCGATCTTCTTCTTGATGGGCTGACTGGCGTCGTAGATGGGCTTGAACGCGGCCTTGCCCTCGTCCAGCACCGCCAGCACCTCCTTGGCGACCGCCTCGCCGCCCTCGCCGCCCTTGGCCCACACGTCGCTCAGCGCGGCACGGGCACCCCAGCTCTTGGCGGCCTCGAGCACGGTATCCATCTCCTCCTGGGTATCGGAGGTGAAGCGGTTGAGCGCCACCACGACGGGGACGCCGAACTTCTGCACGTTCTTCACGTGCGCCTCCAGGTTCACCATGCCGCGCTTGAGCCCCGCCACATCGGGCGTGCTCAGCGCATCCTTCTTGACCCCGCCATGCATCTTGAGCGCGCGCACGGTGGCGACCACCACGGCCGCCTCGGGCTTGAGGTTCCCGAAGCGGCACTTGATGTCGAAGAACTTCTCGGCGCCGAGATCGGCCCCGAAGCCGGCTTCGGTCAGCACGATGTCGCCCAGGGACAGGCCGAGCTTGGTGGCCACGAGCGAATTGCAGCCATGGGCGATGTTCCCGAACGGCCCGGCGTGCACCAGGGCCGGGCCGCCCTCGAGCGTCTGCACCAGGTTGGGGAGGATGGCGTCCTTGAGCAGCAGCGTCATCGCGCCCGCGGCCTTGAGCTCACCGGCCGTGACCGGCTTCCGGTCGCGGGTGAGGCCGACGATGATCCGGCTGATGCGGGCCTCGAGGTCGGCGAGGTCGCTCGCCAGCGCGAGGATCGCCATGATCTCGCTGCCCGGCACGATGACGAACCGATCTTCCCGCACCGGCCCCGCGTTGATGCCGCCCAGGCTGATCACGATCGAGCGGAGTGCCCGGTCGTTCATGTCGATGGTGCGCGGCCAGGTGATCCGCCGGGGATCGATGTTGAGCGCGTTCCCCTGGTGGAGGTGATTGTCCAGCATGGCCGACAGCAGGTTGTGCGCCGACGTGACGGCGTGAAAATCACCGGTGAAGTGGAGGTTGATCTCGTCCATCGGCACCACCTGGGCGTACCCGCCGCCCGCGGCGCCGCCCTTGACGCCGAACACCGGCCCGAGCGAGGGCTCGCGGATGCAGACGACGACCTTCTTCCCGAGCCGCCGGAATGCCTGGGCGACGCCGACGGTGACGGTGCTCTTCCCCTCGCCGGCGGGCGTGGGATTGATCCCGGTGACCAGCACCAGGCGGCCCTTCGGCTTGGCCCGCGCGACCACCTCGGCGCTGATCTTCGCCTTGTAGCGGCCATAGGGCAGGATGTCGTCGGGGCCGAGCCCGAGCTCCGCCGCCACCTCCTGGATGGGACGCAGCTTGGCGGCCTGCGCGATCGCGATGTCGGACGGGACGGCCGTCGCGGGAGCCGTCTTGGGAGGTGCAGTCGTCACGGGGCATGCTCCCGCCAGGGGGTTGAAAAGCGAAAGACGCGGGCTGCGTTGGCGCCGGTGGCGGCGATCAACTCCTCCACGGGCAAGCCTCGCACCGCCGCGATCCGTTCAGCGACCTGCTGCACGAAGGCCGGCTCGTTCCGCTTGCCTCGATGGGGCACCGGGGCCAAATATGGCCCGTCCGTTTCCACCAGGATGCGGTCGAGCGGAGTCTCCAGGATGGCGTCATCCAGGCGCCAATTCTTGAAGGTCACCATCCCGCTGAACGACACATAGTGGCGGAGGTCCAGCCCCGCCCGCAAGAGCCCGCGGCCGCTGCTGAAGGAATGAAGGATGGCGGGGACATCGGGGTGCGCGCGGAGCATGGCGGCCACGTCGTCGTCCGCCTCGCGGGCGTGGATCACAGCGGCCTTCCCGGCCTCCCGGGCCAGCCCCAGCTGGGCCTCGAAGGCGGTCCGTTGCTCCTGGCGCGGCGAGTGGTCGTAGTGGTAGTCGAGCCCCATCTCGCCCGCCGCCACGACCTCGGGGCGGCGGAGCACGTCGCGGAGCCACGACTCGGCCTCGGCGGACCACCCGCTGGCGTCGTGAGGATGGATCCCCGCGGTGA
>DATEJD010000136.1:0-7015 GCA_035278325.1 Gemmatimonadales bacterium
CGGCCCTCGGCGGCGGTGTGGGTGGCACTCGCGGCGAGCCTGCTGCTTGCCGCCGGCCTCGGTGCCGGCCTCGTCTCCGCGCGGGGGCGGTTGGCCGCGGTGCAGACCGAGCTGGCCGCGAGGAACGCCACCCTGGACCAGACCGCGCGCCGGCTAGCCGAGCGGGAAGCCACGCTCAACTCCATCCTGGAGCCGGGGGTCGAGCTGTTCCAGCTCACGTCCAGCGGCGATCCGGAGCCGGGCATCCAGCTGTTCTGGAATCGTCAACGCAACCAGGCCATCGTCCACGGGTTCCGGCTCAAGCCGGTGCCCAGCGGGAAAGCCTATCAGCTGTGGTTCATCAAGGACGGCGCCCCAGTTCCTTCGGTCACGTTCAAACCCGAAGCCGACGGCCATGCGAGCGTCGAGAACGTGCCGGTGCCGGAGGGCGGGAAGCTGAGCGCCGCGGCGATCACCATCGAGCCCGAGGCCGGATCGGCACAGCCGACCTCGCCCATCGTGTTGGCCGGGGCGCTCAAACGGTCTTGACCCGGCACGGCATGGGAATCGGGTTGCTGGTGTGCCTGCTCCTGGCGCCGGGACCGGTTCGTGCCCAATCCGAGCTGGCCAGTGAGCGCGCCGAGTATCTTCGCTGGCTCGCCACCTCACCCACCTCTCCGCTGGCGGCGCTGGCCCAGCAGCCAATCGGCGCCGGCCTCCGACTCGGCCCCGCCGATGCGGACCTCCCGCTCGAGGGAACGCCCGAGTACCGGGTAGCGCCGCATCCCGGAGGCATCCGGCTCACCGGTCCATCGGGCACGCGCATCATGCGGCGCGGTGTGCCCGTCCCCCTGGGACGGTACACGCTCGTTGCTGACGGTCCGACCGGTCGCGAGGTGCTCACCGTCTTTGGACCGACCCGCTCGGACAAGCGGCCCAGCTACTATCGGCCCTCGCCCGCGCTCGTGTTCGTGGGGCCGCTGACGCCGCCGGAACGCCACGGCACCATCAGGGTACTGGGATTGGATGGCATCGAGGTCGAGGCCGCCGAAGCGGGCAGTGTGCTCGTGCCGATCGGAGGGCGGCAGGTGCGGCTCCTGGTCCGTCGGCTGCCGCTGCCCGGGAGCGAGGAGTCGGAGCTCGAGATCTTCTTCCGGGACGACACCAACGGTGATGGCACCTACCCCGCGGGGCGCTTCGTCACGCTGGTCCCCTCAGGCCCGAGCCGCTATCGGCTCGACTTCAACCGGGCGCGCAATCCGTTCTGCGCCTACAGCTCGGCCTATCCCTGCCCCGCGCCGTGGCGAGGCAACACGATTTCCGCGCCCATTCCCGCTGGAGAGCGCTACGACGGCGGTGGCCTGACCGCCCCGACCGTCAAGAGCCCACGGCCATGAGAGCCGCAGCCTGGGCGGCGCTCGCACTGTGCCTGGCGGGCTCTGCCCCCTCACCCGGCGGTCCGTGGCGCGCCGTGCTCGATCTGGAGGGCGGTACCCTCCGGTTCGGACTGGAGCTCGAAGGCGGCCCGGCTCGACTCCGCGGCCAGCTGTGCAACGGCCGTCGCTGCGAGCCGTTTTCCAAGGTCACGCTGCGGGGGGACAGCCTGACGATGGAGATCGCCGACTACGCGGCCGCCCTCACCGCCAGGCTCGCGGGAGACTCGCTCACGGGCATCTACCGCAACGTGGGGAACCGCGGGCCGCGGATCATTCCGTTCCGGGCCGCGCGGGGACGCTGGCCGAGCACGCCGGCTCCCGCCGCGCTGCTCGGGCGGTGGGACGCGAGCTTCTTCTCGGACTTCGGGTCGAGCCCGAGGGTATTCGAGTTCCGGAACGGGCCGCGGGGGCTCGAAGGCACCATGATCTCGAACACGGGCGACTACGGCCACTTCGCTGGGCAGGTGAGCGGCGACAGCTTCGCGCTGGCTCACTTCGACGGGTCATTCGTCTACCTGCTTACCGGTGCCCGCCACGGCGACACGCTGCGCGGGGTATTCCACGCGGGACTGCGCACTCAGACGCCGTGGATCGCCACGCGGAGCACCGGAGCGCCGCATCTCAAGTCTCCGACCGAGATCACGACGGCGGATACCAGCGCGCCGTTCCGGTTCGCCTTTCCCGACCTCCAGGGGCGCATGGTGACGCAGAGCGACCCGCGGTTTCGGGGCAAGGTGGTTGTGCTCGACATCTTCGGTACCTGGTGCCCTACCTGCCACGACGCGGCGCCCGGGCTGGTGAGACTGTACCGGAAGTATCACGCGCGCGGGCTGGAGATCGTCGGGTTGGCCTACGAGGTGACGGGAGACTCGGCCGTGGACGCCCGGCAGGTGCGGCGGTACCGCGACAAGTTCCAGATTCCGTTTCCGCTGCTGCTGGCCGGGATCAACGATACCGAGGCGGCCGCGGAGACGCTGCCCCAGCTCCGCGGCTTCACCTCGTTTCCGACCACCGTCTTTCTCGGCCGAGACGGACGCGTTCGGCGAGTGCGCGCGGGGTTCTACGGCCCCGCGACCGGGGCGCAGCACGACCGCCTGCTTCGGGAAATGGATCGCGAGGTGGAACGTCTGCTCGACGAGCCCGGCTGACGATTATTTCCTTCGGACCACCGCCGTCTTCGCTTCGGGATCGACCCGGAGCCCGAGATACTCCCCCCCAATCGCATGCGACGGGACGCCGCACAGCAGCCAATACCATCCCGCCTCCTCGGCGGTAAAGGTCGTCCGATCGCCCTGACCGGCCGGCAGCCCGGCGGTCACCGACCGGGTCATGGCGTTGCTGAAGGCGGCCCGGCCGCCCTCGGTCGGGAGCTTTTCCCGTTCGGCCATGATCACGAGGCTGTGAGGTGCGGTCGAGTCGGCGTTGCGCCAGTCCCACTGCACGGTCCAGTTGAGCGGAACGACGATCTGGAGCTCGCCCTTGCGGTGCCCGTTGATCAGCGCCGCGCCGTCCGCGCCGTGCGTGACCTGCAGCGCGATGGTCACCGTCTTCGCCGCCGGGTCGGCGACCAGCCAGGCCGGCGCAGAGTCCGCCGAGAGGGAGGCGGCCGAAGCAGAGGCGGCCGGGGCGGACGCGGCCGGTGAGGAGTCGGGGGAGGCTCGAGTCTGCGCGGCGCCCACGGCGGTGGCGTGACCAATCCCCGCCAAGGCCAGGAAGGCGCACGTGACAAAAGGTCTCATCGCACGCGGCATCGGTCGGTCTGGCCCCCTGTTCGGGTCGTCGGTAGCTTGAGTGGCGGCTGACGCAAACCTAATCGGGGAGGAATCTGATGGCGGGTCTCCTGTCGAGGTCGCGCATCGTGGCCCAGCCCGGATTCAACCGCTGGCTGGTCCCGCCGGCGGCGCTGGCGATCCATCTCAGCATCGGCCAGGCCTACGCGTTCAGCGTCTTCAAGCTGCCCCTGACGAAAGTGCTCGGGATCACCCAGTCCGCCCCGGGCGATTGGTCGCAGCCCGAGCTGGCCTGGATCTTCACCATCGCCATCGTGTTCCTGGGACTCTCCGCCGCCGTCTTCGGCCGGTGGCTGGAGCACGCCGGCCCGCGGAAGAGCGGCGTCGTCGCGGCCATCTGCTGGAGCTTCGGCTTCTTCATCTCCTCCGTCGGCGTGCGCGTCCACAACATCTGGCTGCTCTATCTGGGATACGGCGTGCTGGGCGGGTGCGGGCTCGGGCTGGGATACATCACGCCGGTGTCGACCCTGATCAAGTGGTTTCCCGATCGGCGCGGCATGGCCACCGGCCTTGCCATCATGGGGTTCGGGGGCGGCGCGCTGATCGCGAGCCCGCTCTCGCAAGCGCTGCTCGATCACTATAAGTCGGCGACCTCGGTGGGCGTGGCGGAGACCTTCGTCACGCTGGGGACCATCTACCTCGTGGCGATGCTCTCGGGGGCGTTCCTGTTCCGGGTGCCCGCGCCCGACTGGAAGCCGGCCGGTTGGGCGCCTCCCCTGGAGAGCAATGCCCGGCTCATCACCCGGAACCACGTCCACGTGGACAAGGCGATCAGAACGCAGGCCTTCTACCTGCTCTGGGCCGTGCTGTTCCTCAACGTGACGGCGGGCATCGGTATTCTGGAGCAGGCGTCGCCGATGATTCAGGAGATGTTCAAGGGGGCCGTGAAGCCCAGCGCGGCCGCCGGGTTCGTGGGCCTGCTCAGCCTGTTCAACATGGCGGGACGCTTCGGCTGGAGCTCGCTGTCGGATCGCATCGGGCGCAAGGCGACCTATTTCGTCTTCTTCACGTTGGGCCCCATTCTCTACATCACGCTGCCGTACTCGGGGCATATCGGGAGCGTGGCCCTGTTCGTGGCGTGCGCCGTCCTGATCCTCACCATGTACGGCGGCGGGTTCGCGACCATTCCGGCGTACCTCTCGGATCTGTTCGGCACCCAGTACGTCGGGGCGATCCACGGGCGGCTGCTCACGGCCTGGTCCGCCGCCGGCGTGGCGGGACCGGTGCTGGTCAACTACATCCGCCAGTATCGCATCGAGCATGGCGTGCCACCGGCCGACTCGTACGACGTGACGATGTACCTCATGGCGGGCCTCCTGGTGCTGGGCTTCCTGGCCAATCTGGCGGTGCGGCCGGTGCCCGCCCGGTACTTCATGACCGAGGACGAGCTGGCCCGGGAGCGTCAGCTCGTCCCCGCCGGAAGCGCGGGACGCTGATTGCATAAACTCCCCTAGGTCTGAATATTTAGTCCGCCTTGGCGGAGACCTGAGGGGCCACCGGTAGCGATGGAGGCGGCGGTGAGCCAGCACGAAGGGACCGGCGCGGAAGCGCAGGGCGGTTGGGTCGGGGTGGCGGTGGCGTGGATCCTGGTTGGAGTTCCGCTGTTGTGGGGAGTGTGGAACACGCTGGTCAAGGCGGCGGCGTTGTTCAAGTGAGCCACCGACGCAAAATCTTACACTGTGGCACCAACGCAAAGCTTTGCATCGAATAGAGTTGCATGGTCGGGGCTGAGTGGTGTCGCTGAGCTGTCGGGAATCTGGGGTCTTGACGCCCGAACCATGGTTCCCAGATTGTAACCGATTCGACACTTACCGCCCCTTTCGAACGATGCCCGCGAGGGCTCGGCCCCATGGCGCGGATACCTGCCGCAGCATTGCCCTGTCCCTGACCGCCGCGGCTCGAGCGTCAGTGACACCGGCAATCCGGTGCCACGCTCGAATTGCCGGGGCGTGCGTCTACGGTGCAGGCTCGACCGGGACGCGTTGGAAATTCGGATCGAAGGGTCTCTCCCTTCGATCTTCCACGGGCCGCGACGGTCCGTCTTCCGAAGGTCCAGCTTAAAGGGAGAGTGTCCATGCGCATGAGCGCGCGTTGGCTGGTGGTCCCGGTGCTCCTCGCCGCTGCCGGTCAGGCGGCGGCCCAGCAGGGCGACTGGACGACGTACGGCGGCAACGATTGGAACCAGCGCTACTCACAGCTCAAATCCATCAATACGTCGAACGTCGGGCAGCTGGTGGTCCGGAAGATGTTCCAGACCGGCATCGCCAAATTGGGATCATTCGAGAACACGCCGATCGTCACCGGCGGCATGATGTACGTGACGACCCCCTACAACACCGCCATCGGCTACGACCTCAAGACCAACAAGGAAGTGTGGCGCTACGAGCATAAGCTCGGCACCACCATCTTCTGTTGCGGACCGAACAACCGCGGGTTCGGCATCCACGGCGGGCAACACCTCTACATGGGCACGCTGGACGCCCACCTGGTCGCGCTCAACGCCAAGGACGGCAAGGTCATGTGGGACAAGGAAGTGGCCGACCCCGCCTTTGGCTACAGCATCACCCACGCTCCCCTCATCATCGGTGACAACGTCATCGTCGGCGTGTCCGGCGGCGAGTACGGCATTCGCGGCTTCGTGCAGGCCTACAATGCCGTCAGCGGCGATCCGGTGTGGCGCTGGTACTCCATCCCCGCGCCCAAGGGTGACTCGACGTTCGACGACAAGGCGCCCAATGGCTGGTTCGGCACCTGGCCGGGCAGCACGCCCGACGGCGCCGATCTCCACCGCGACATCACCAAGGAAAAGGGCGACAGCGCCAAGTTCGCCGATGCATGGAAGAACGGCGGCGGCGGCGTGTGGATGACGCCGGCGTATGACAAGGAGAGCAACACCATCTTCGTCGCGGTCGGCAACCCCTCGCCGGACCTGGACGGCAGCGTTCGCCCGGGCGACAACCTGTACACCGACTGCATCGTCGCGATCGACGCGAGCAACGGCAAGACCAAGTGGTACTACCAGACGGTGCCGCACGACGTGTGGGACCTCGACGCCGTCTCGCCACCCGCCATCGCGACGGTCGGCGGGCAGAAGGTCGTGGTGCACGCCGGTAAGACCGGCTGGGTGTACGTGCTCGACGCGGCCACCGGCAAGCTGGTCCGCCGGAGCGACGCGTTCGTCCCGCAGGAGAACATGTTCGGCCTGCCGACCGAGAAGGGCACCCGCATGCTGCCCGGCGCCAACGGCGGCTCGGAGTGGTCGCCGATCTCGATCGACCCGACGCTCGGCTACGCCTACGTGGCGGCGCTGCATCAGCCGATGAACTACATCGTGCACACGGCGCCGTGGGAAAAGGGGCGGCTCTGGCTGGGCTCGGCCTTCGTGGCCATCCCCGGTGAAGAGCAGTACGGCCTGTTCTCCGCCATCGACCTCAAGACCGGCAAGATCGCGTGGCAGAACAAGGTCCCGCAGCCGATGATGGGCGGCTCGCTGGCCACCGCCGGCGGCCTCACCTTCACCGGTGAAGGCAACGGCAACTTCAACGCGTACAATTCCAAGACCGGCAAGCTGCTGTGGCAGTTCAACGCCGGCGCGGGCTGCAACTCGGCGCCGATGACCTTCACCATGGACGGCGAGCAGTTTATCGCCGTCGCCTGCGGCGGCAACTTCCAGATCAGTTACCCGCTGGGCGACGCGGTGATGGTCTTCGGCCTGCCGAAGCCGTTCACCACGGCGATGAAGTAAGCCGGACGGGATAGAAGGGGATACGACGCAGGTGTGATGTCCCCAGGCTGGTCGCAGTACTAGCT
>DATEJD010000137.1:0-7168 GCA_035278325.1 Gemmatimonadales bacterium
ACCCTGAGCGAAGCGAAGGGGGCATGCGTCCGGGCATGCCCCCTTCGCTTCGCTCAGGGTGACTCAAGCTCAGGGACTACGCCGCCAAGTTGCCCGACCTCGTTACGCGCCTTCGCCGGCCGCGCCCGACGTGGCGGCCTCCGCGCCATCGGCGTCGGTCTTGAGGCGGGCCGCGATGGCCTCCGGCTTGGGCCGGCGCTTCCGCCGCGGCCGCCGCCGCTTGCGATCTTCCGCGTCGCCTTCGCTGCCGGTGTCGGTGCTGTAGGTCTCGGCCTCGAGATCCTCGCTCACCTCGCGCAGCGGCATCTGCTGACGGGCTTCCTTGATCACGTCCGACAGCGCCGCGGTGATCAGGCTGACGGAGCGAATGGCATCGTCATTCCCCGGAATCGGCACGGTGATCACGTCGGGATCGGCGTTGGTGTCCACGATGGCCACCACCGGGATGCCGAGCTTGTTGGCCTCGGCCACCGCGATCTTTTCTTTCTTGGCGTCCACGATGAAGAGGGCGCCCGGGAGCCGGCCCATCTGCTTGATGCCCTCGAGATTCCGGCTCAGCTTCACGCGCTCGCGCTCGAACAGCAGCTTTTCCTTCTTCGTGTAGTTCTCGAAGTCGCCGTCGGCCGCGCCCTGCTCCAGCTCCCGCAGGCGCCGGATCTGCTTCTTGAGCGTCTGGAAGTTGGTGAGCATGCCACCCAGCCAGCGCTCGGTGACGTAGAAGGCGCCGTTCTGGGCGGCTTCGGCCTGCACGATGGCCTTGAGCTGCTTCTTGGTGCAGACGAAGAGGACCCCTTCGCCCTTGAGGACGACGGTGCGGAGCAGCTCCTGCGCCTTCTGGATCTGCCGCAGGGTCTTCTGGAGGTCGATGATGTAGATGCCCGAGCGCTCGGCGAAGATGAAGCGACGCATCTTCGGGTTCCACCGGCGGGTCTGGTGACCGAAATGGACGCCGGCTTCGAGCAGGTCCTGCAGTTGGGGCTGTGCCATGCGGGTGTACGTGTCCAATCTGTCGTTAGGGTTGAGCGTCCACCGCGTTCATCTCCGGGCGCGACCCCCGCAGGGGCACCCACGACCGGATCCGGCGGTGTGCGTGGTTGAGTCACCCTGAGCGAAGCGAAGGGGGCATGCTCCAACGCCTGGCCCCTTCGCTTCGCTCAGGGTGACTCGCTTACCGCTTGCTGAACTGGAACCGCTTCCGGGCGCCCGGCCGGCCCGGCTTCTTGCGCTCGACGGCGCGGGGATCCCGGGTCATGAGCCCGGCGGCCCGCAGCTTGGTCCGGTGCTGTCCGTCGGCTTCCACCAGCGCCCGCGCGATGGCAAGGCGCAGCGCGCCCGCCTGGCCCGCCTGGCCGCCGCCGTCGACGTGCGCCTTCACGTCGAACGCGCCCAACGTGTCCGTGGCGGTGAAGCTCTGCTGGATGTGCTGCACCAGCGAGGGGCGCGGGAAATAATCGCCCAGGGTGCGGCCGTTGATGTCCCACTTGCCGGTGCCCGGCGTGAGGTACACCCGAGCAACGCTCGTCTTGCGGCGGCCCACGGCCTGCCAGCGGAATTCGGGGGCGGCGGTCATGCGGTCACCTTGGACGGGGTCACGGAGAACGGCTTGGGCTGCTGGGCGGCGTGCGGGTGGTCGGGCCCCGCGTAGACCTTGAGCTTGCCACGCAGCTTCTGCCGGGCCAGCGAGGTCTTGGGCAGCATGCCGAACACCGCCTTCTCGATGACCCGGTCGGGATGCTTGGCCAGCATATCCCGGGCGACCGTAAAGCTCTCATGTCCCATGTACCCGGTGTGCCCGAAGTACCGCTTGTTGTCGAGCTTGCGGCCGGTGAGGCGCACCTTGTCCGCATTCACCACGACGACGAAATCGCCGCCGTCCATGTGGGGCGTGTAGGTGGGCTTGTGCTTGCCCCGGATGAGCTGGGCCACGGCGCTGGCCAGCCGGCCGAGAGGCACCCCCGCGGCATCGACGACGTGCCAGTCGTGATGGATGTCGGCAGGCGTGGCAGTAAAGGTTTTCATGGAGCTCTTAAGCCTGGTCCTGGAAACGGGTCAAATCGAGACAGACTCACAAGATAGCCAATGAAACGCGACCGGGTCAAGGGGCCCTCACTCGAACTCCACCAGCACCTGACCCTTCTCCACAGCCTCGCCCGGCTTGACCCGCACGGTGCGGACGGTAGCCGCCGAGGCCGCCCGGAGCTCGTTTTCCATCTTCATCGCCTCCAGGACCACAACGCCCGACCCCACGGCCACCGTCGCTCCCGCCTCGACCTGCACCCGAACTACCAGGCCCGGCATGGGCGCCTTGAGGGCTGCTGGACCGCGAGCCTGGTTGCCGGCGCCGGTGAGGCTCCGGATGTGGCGAGTCCGCTCGTCCAGCACCTCCGCCTCCCAGCGTTCCCCGCCGAGGGTGATGCCCCATTGGCCGTTCCCGGCGCCATCCACCGCCAGGGCTTCCGCCCGGCCATCGAGCAGCAGCTGGCGGACCGGGGTGCCCGGTGCGCTGCTCAGGGTGGCCGCATGCCGCTGGCCCGCAACCGTGACCTCGTCGCCGTCCACGTCGACCTCGATCTCCCGTCCAGCCACGGTCACGATGTATTTCATGAGGCGAGATCGAGCACCGCCACGGTTTCGACGTGCGCGGTCTGGGGAAAGAGGTCGAAGGCGCGAACGTCGGTGAGCCGATAGCTCGGCATCCGCGACAGGTCGCGCGCCAGCGTTGCCGGATCGCAGGAGACGTAGACCACGCGCCGCGGCCGGAGCCGCTCGAGCGCATCCGCCACCCGGGCATCCATGCCCACCCGCGGCGGGTTGGTCACCACCAGCTCGGGGGCTCGGAGCTCACCCAGGACGTGCTCCACCCGCGCGGCGTGGCGTCGCGCCGGCGGCCCTCGCCGTTCCGCCTCGGCCACCGCTCTCCGGTCCGACTCCACGCTCTCGACGGAGGCACCGCCCTGGGCCAGCGCCGCGGTGGTCTCGCCAATGCCGGCGTAGAGATCCCAGACGTGCCGCCCGGCAACCACCCCGAGCGCCGCGACCGCGTGTGCGCGCACCCGATCCCCCATCGCGGGATGGACCTGCTCGAACACCGTCGCCGGGTAGGGATCGTCAGCGCCCGCCATGGCACGGGGCGCGCCGTCGGCACTCTGCCACCAGATCGTGACCGGGGTGCGGCGCTCCGCCAGGGCCGCGCGGAGCCTGGCGGCGCCGCCCCACGCCTCGCTCCCACCACTCCGCAGGAGCAGGTGGACCCCGCCCTGTCGGTCGCGTCGCAGCACCACCGCTTCGAGCCGCGGCGGGAGCAGGTGCGTCGCCGTCCGGAGCGCCTGCCACGCACGCATGAGCTCGGGAACGGTGATGTGACACCATTCGAGCTCGAACACCTGGTCGGGTCGGTCATAGGGATGCAGCCCGATCCGGTGACCGTCCGGGCTCACCGCGAGGGTGATCTTGGTGCGGTAGTCGAACTCCTGCGCCGCCGGCACCAGCGGCGGATCGGGCACGTCACGGCGGGCGAGCCGCCGCAGGGCCTCGCCCACGAAGCCTTGGCGCGCCTCGCGCTGCGCGGTGGACTCGAGGTGCTGAAGCTGGCAGCCGCCGCACCCGTCGCGCACGTAGTGCGGGCAGCGCGGATCGACTCGGCTGGGCGATGGCTCGAGGAGGCTGCCGACGCGGGCTCGCGCGAACCGCTTGTGCAGGCGCAGGCCGGCCAGCTCCACCAGATCGCCCGGCGCGGTCCGCGGCACGAACACGGTGCGGCCATCCTCCAGCCGACCCACCCCGTCGCCGCCGGCAGCGAGCCGCAGCATGCGGACGGCGGTCACCGGAGTGCCTCGCGCCGAGCCCGCTCGGTCCACGCGTCGCTCCCTCGGTCGTCGCTGCCCACGACCGGCCGGCGCGATCGCCGGGCCGCGTCCTCGGCGAGCGCCGCGGCTACCGCGAGCCGGGTGAGGTCGGTGTCCGCGAGCTGCGGCTGAGCCAGATCCGCCCGTCGCTCGAGGAACTGGATGTCGATCTCGCCGGCCTGGAATGCGGGGTCGGCCAGCAGGCGCCGGTGGAAGCCCTGGTTGGTGGCGACGCCCAGGATCACCAGCTCGTCGAGCGCGCGCCGCATGCGGCGGATGGCCTGGTCGCGATCGGGGCCCCACACGATCAGCTTGGCGAGCATCGAGTCGTAATACAGGGTGACCTCGTCGCCGACATCGATCCCGCCGTCCCACCGCACGCCCGGACCCCCCGGCACCCTGAGGTACGCGATCCGGCCGGTGCTCGGCAGGAAGCCGTTGGCCGGGTCCTCGCTGGTGATGCGACACTCCAGGGCCCAGCCGCGCGGGCTGAGCCAGCCGGCATGGACCCGCATCGGCTCGCCAGCGGCGATGCGGAGCTGCTCCCGCACCAGGTCCACCCCGTAGACCAGCTCGGTCACCGGGTGCTCGACCTGAATGCGGGTGTTCATCTCGAGGAAATAGAACGACCGGTCGGGCGCCAACAGGAACTCGCAGGTGCCTGCGCCGCGGTAGCCCACGGCCTCGGCCGCGGAGACCGCCGCCGCACCCATCCACTCGCGGAGGTCGGGGTCCACCGCGATCGACGGCGCCTCCTCCACCAGCTTCTGGTGGCGCCGCTGAATCGAGCACTCGCGCTCGCCCAGGTGGATGGTGCGGTTGCCGTCGGCCAGGACCTGGATCTCGACGTGCCGCGGCTGCACGATGAGCTTCTCCAGATACACGCTGGCGTCGCCGAATGCCTTGAGCGCCTCGCTCGCGGCCAGCTCCAGCGCGGTCGGCAGCTCGTCGGGATTCCGCACCACCCGCATCCCCTTCCCGCCCCCGCCGGCCGCCGCCTTCACCATGACCGGATAGCCCACCTCGCGCGCCAGGCCGAGGGCCGGGCCGATGTCGTCGATGGGCGCGCTTGCGCCGGGCACGATCGGCACCCCCGCCTGCTGCATGCGTCGGCGCGCCTCGGTCTTGTCGCCCATGGCCCGGATGGCCGACGGGGGCGGTCCGATCCAGACCAGCCCCGCGGCCTCGACCGCTTCGGCGAACGCGGCGCGCTCGGCGAGAAAGCCGTAGCCCGGGTGCACCGCGTCGGCCCCGGCCTCGTGGGCCGCCTCGATCAGCCGGTCGATGTTGAGATAGCTCTGCGTCGGACTGGCCGGGCCGATCGCCACCGCCTGGTCGGCCGCGCGCACATGCGGGCTCGACCGGTCGGCGGCCGAGTACACCGCGACGGCCTCGATTCCCTCCTCGTGGCAGGCGCGCACGATCCGGAGCGCGATCTCGCCTCGGTTGGCGATCAGGACGCGACGCATGTCCCGGAGAAGTTCGTGGAGGGGGAACAAGCGAAGAGGACGGCTCGGCGGCCTGAGTGCCGCCGGTCCGTCCTCTCCATCGGTTCGGCCGATCGGTGTCCGGCTACTGCCTGCATCCGGCGGGCGGCGTGTCCCCGAAATAGAGGAGCAGGCTGGAGCAGAGGAGTGCGTTGTAGCGGGCCGCCGCGGCGTACACGGACCGGACGTCCTGCACCCAGGGTGAGCGGACCTGACGCGAGGCCTTGATCAGCTCGCCGATGGTGAGCGCCTCCGGTCCCGGGGTGGCCTCCCGGCTAACCCGGACCAGGCGGAACGGCATCCACGCGAGCGCGGGGGCAGCGGCGAGGTCCGTCGTCGGGCTCAGGCAGATGGTCCGGTTGGCGGCCACCTGGGCCAGTGCCCGTTGGACCGGCAGGGTCGGATCGACGCCCATTGCCTGGGCCATGCGAAGGCGGTACAGCGAGTCGGTGGCGTAGAGATCGGGACGAATAGGCAGGACATCGGAGGGCGAACGCTGGAGGCTTCCGTACCACACAGAGACCGCCTCCAGCTCGCTCCCGGTGAGCAGCACGCCCCCCGACGGACACGAGGTCAGGAGGTTGGCACCCAGCTCCACGATGTAGGCTGGCATGGTGGCGGCGTCCGGCCGCGGCTTGGCTGCCCGGGCCGCATCCCAGCCGGAGTCTTCGACCATGACCAGGGCGCGGTCCATGTCCGTCACGCCCCGAAGGACCACGCCGGAATCCACCGACAGGCGCACGGCCTGGTCCAGGGCGGTGGCCGCGAACTCCAGGTACAGGAGCCCGTCGGGATCGCCGCGGTGGCCGTGCAGGTGCCAGTCGCGCGCGTCGAACAGGTAGAAGCGCCCCAGCTGGAGCCAGGCGCGGCCGTCGTCCGGGGCGGTGGCCAGATAGTGGCCCAACAGGTCGATCGCCATCTGGCGCTCGCCCTCGCGCTCGAGGGCCGCGGCGCGCGGAGCCACGTTGGGATCGATCGCACCCTGCGCAGCCGCGGCCGACGCCGAAGCCAGCAGGAGCAGCATGGAGAGGAGTCCCCGGATGGTCACCCAGCCATCGAGCCGACGGGGGGCCTCCGAGGAGGGGGCCCTGGGGTGCATGTATGTCAATAATGCCGAAGGACTTCGAACTTCGCTAGGGCACCCGGTCACAGCGGGAGGTTCCCATGCTTCTTCGCCGGATTCCGGTCCCGCTTGCTCCGAAGCGTGCGGAGCGCCTCGATCAGACGGGGCCGGGTGTCGCGCGGGTCGATCACGTCGTCGATGAACCCGCGGGCCGCGGCGGTATAGGGATGGGCAAACTTCCCAGTGTAGTCGTCGATCAGGCGGGTGGTGGCGGCTGCGGGATCGTCCGCCCGGGCGATTTCATCCTTGAACAGAATCTCCACCGCTCCCTTGGGGCCCATGACGGCGATCTCAGCCGACGGCCAGGCCAGGTTGAGGTCGCCCCGGATGTGCTTGGAGCTCATGACGTCGTACGCCCCGCCGTAGGCCTTGCGGGTGATGACGGTGAGCTTGGGCACGGTCGCCTCACAGTAGGCGAACAGGAGCTTGGCTCCGTGCTTGATGATGCCGCCGTGCTCCTGGGCCACCCCGGGCAGGAACCCGGGCACGTCCACGAAGGTGACGACCGGGAGATTGAAGCAGTCACAGAACCGGATGAACCGGGCCGCCTTGAGCGAGGCGTTGATGTCGAGCACGCCCGCCAGCACCGCGGGCTGGTTGGCCACGATGCCGACCGGGCGTCCGCCCAGCCGGGCAAACCCCACCACGATGTTGTCGGCGTAGCCGCGCTGCACCTCGAGAAACTCGCCGTCGTCCACCACCCTGCCGATCAC
>DATEJD010000138.1:0-6220 GCA_035278325.1 Gemmatimonadales bacterium
GAGGCCGAGCGTCTTGCCCGTCACGTGGGTGCCCATCATGTGGGTCGGGCGCCAGCCGGTCCACTGGCCGCCGCGGAGGTGGCGCTCGCCCTCGCCCGTGCGCCGGGCCACCATGAGGAGCAGCGTAATGGCCAGGTCGGCGGTGGCGTCGGTGAGCACGTCGGGCGTGTTGGACACCGCGATGCCGCGGGCCTTGGCCGCCTCGATGTCGATGTTGTTGAAGCCCACACCGAAGTTGGCCACCAGCCGGGTGCGGCGGGGCTCCGCGGCCAGCACCTCGGCCGTCATCTTGTCCGTCACCGTGGTGAGGAGGGCGTCGGCGCTGCCCAGCGCCTCACGGAGTCCGTCCGCCGAGAGTGGCCGGTCGTCGGCATTCAGGCGTGCATCGAACTCGCGGGTGAGCGCCTGATGCACCGCCTCGGGCAGCCGGCGGGTCACCACCACGACGGGCCGGGCGCTCACGTCGCGACCGCCACGCGCTTGGACAGGCCGGCCAGCACTTTGGCCGTAGTCGCGCCCAGATCAGCCGGGCTCGGCACCACCGTGAGGCCGGCTTCCTTCATGATCTCGACCTTCTCGGCGGCGCTCTCGCCGAAGGCCCGGATGATCGCGCCCGCGTGCCCCATGCGCCGGCCCTTGGGGGCGGTGAGCCCGGCGACGTACCCAATCACCGGTTTCTTCATGTTGGCCTTGGCGAACTTCGCGGCCTCGGCCTCCTGGGGGCCCCCGATCTCGCCGATCATCATCACGGCCTCGGTCTCGGGGTCGGCCTCGAACCGCTGCAGGATGTCCACGAACGAGCTGCCGTTGATGGGGTCGCCGCCGATGCCGACGCTGGTGGAAATGCCGATACCCGCGGCCTTCATCTGGGAGGCGGCCTCGTAGCCCAGGGTGCCCGAGCGGGTGACCAGGCCGACCGTGCCGCGCTTGTAGATGTGGCCCGGCATGATGCCGAGCATGGCCTTGCCCGGGCTGATGATTCCGGCGCAGTTGGGACCGATCACCGTGGAGCGCTTCTCCTTGGGATACCGCCACAGGTAGCGCTTCACCATCATCATGTCCTGCGCCGGAATGCCGTCGGTGATGGCGCAGATGAGCCGGATCCCCGCGTCGGCCGCCTCCATGATGGAGTCCGCGCAGAACGCGGCCGGGACGAAGATGATGGTCGCTTCGGCCCCGGCCTCGCGCACGGCTTCCTTCACCGTGTTGAACACCGGCCGGTCGAGGTGCCGCTTGCCGCCCTTCCCGGGCGTGACACCCCCCACCAGGTTGGTTCCGTAGGCGGCCATCTCCTTGCCGTGGAACGTGCCCTTGTCGCCCGTAAAGCCCTGGATGATGACCCGAGTCCGCTCGTCGATGAGGATGCTCATGGCTTTCCGTTGCCTCCGGCGACCTCACCGGTCGCCTGCTCGCCGCCCGTCAGGCCGGGGGCTCGGTTTCCCGCGGAGCCGCCCGATGCCTTGAGCGCGGTGACGACCTTCTCGGCCGCCTCGGTCAGGGTGTCGGCGGTGACCAGCTCGAGACCGCTTTCCTTGAGGATCTTCCGACCCTCCTCGACGTTGGTGCCCGCGAGCCGCACCACCAGCGGCACACCGGGCTTGAGCTCCTTGACGGCGTTCACGACCCCCTGGGCCACCCAGTCGCACCGGTTGATGCCGGCGAAGATGTTCACCAGGATCGCGCGCACCTTCGGATCGGCCAGCACCAGCCGGAAGGCGTTGCACACCTTCTCGGGCGACGCGCCGCCGCCCACGTCCAGGAAATTGGCCGGCGAGCTGCCGGCGTGCTTGATCAGGTCCATCGTGCCCATCGCGAGGCCGGCGCCGTTCACGATACAGCCGATCTCGCCGTCGAGGGCCACGTAATTGATGCCGTACTCGGCCGCCTGCGACTCGCGCGGGTCCTCCTCGGCGTAGTCGCGGAGCTCGCTCACGTTGGGCCGGCGGAACAGGGCGTTGTCGTCGAAGGTCATCTTGCAGTCCAGCGCCAGCAGCTGTCCATCGGTGGTGGCCACCAGCGGATTGATCTCCACCATGGTCGCGTCGAGGTCGCGGAACGCCCGGTAGCAGCCGAGCAGCGTGGTGACCGCGCGGGTCACCTGCGCGGCGTCGAGGCCCAGCGCGAAGGCGATCTCACGGGCCTGGAACGCGGTCAGGCCGACCGCCGGCTCCACCACCGAGCGGATGATGGCGTCGGGCGAGCGCTCGGAGATCTCCTCGATCTCCATCCCGCCCTGCGCCGACGCGACGATCATGACCCGCTCGCTCTTCCGGTCGAGCACGAAGCCGAGGTAGATCTCGCGCTGGATGGGCACCGCGGCCTCGATGTAGAGGCGATGCACGGTGCGCCCCTCGGGGCCCGTCTGGTGGGTCACGAGCCGGCGGCCCAGCAGGCCCTTGGCCGCCTGCCGCACCTCGTCCTCGTTGGAGCACAGCTTGATCCCGCCGGCCTTGCCTCGGGCGCCCGAGTGGATCTGCGCCTTCACCGCCCAGCGGGCCCCGCCGATCTCGGAGGCGCGGTAGACCGCCTGCTCCGGGCTGTACGCCACGCCGCCGCGCGGGATGGCGACGCCGAAGCCGGCGAGGAGTTCCTTGGCCTGGTACTCGTGAATGTCCATGGAGGTCTCGGATCGTTGGTCGTTACCGCACCGCGTGGGACTGCTCGATCGCCTCGCTCATCTGCACGACGTTCTGCGCCATCCGGGCCGACGCGGCGTCGATCATGCGGCCGTCGAGCTGCGCGGCTCCCCGGCCCTCGCGCGCCGCGTCGTCGAGAGCCACCAGGATCCGCCTGGCCCGCTCCACTTCGCCGGGCGGCGGGGTGAACACCTCGTTGGCCAGCGCGATCTGCGAGGGGTGGATGGCCCACTTCCCTTCGATGCCTAAGGCCGCTGCCCGCCTGGCCGCAAGCCGATACCCGTCGGGATCCTTGAAGTCGCCGTACGGACCGTCGATGGGCCGGAGGCCGTACGCCCGGCAGGCGACGATCATGCGCGAGAGCGCCGCGTGCCACTGGTCGCCCGGGTAGTCCGGGTTGAGCCCGCCGATGACCACGGTCCGCGCGCGGCAGCTGGCCGCGTAATCGGCCACGCCGAAGTGCATGGCCTCGAGCCGGCGGCTCGACTGCGCGATGGCCTCGACGTTGGCCATGCCGAGCGCCGTCTCGATCAGCACGTCGATCCCGATCCGATGCGGGATGTCCTTGGCCTGCTCGATCTGCGTGAGCAGCGCGTCTACCAGGTAGACGTCCGCCGGCACGCCGACCTTGGGAATCAGGATGGTGTCGAGCCGGGCACCCGCCTGCTCCACCACGTCCACCACATCCCGGTACATGTAGTGGGTGTCGATGCCGTTGATGCGGACGCAGATGGTCTTGCCGCGCTCGCGCCAGTCGTGCTCCTGGAGCGCCTGGATCACGTTGCGCCGGGCCTGCTCCTTGTCGCCCGGCGCGACGGCGTCCTCCAGATCGAGGAAGATGTAATCGGCCGCGCTGTCGAGCGCTTTCACGAACATGGCCGGACTCGAGCCCGGCACGGCCAGCTCGCTCCGCTGGAGCCGCGGGCGCGCGGGCTCGAAGCGGGTGTGGCTCATCGGCCGGCGCCGGCGGTCGCCTTCTCCTTGGCCGCGGCGGTGGCGGACGTCGGCTCGGGCGCGCGGGGCGGCAGCTCGCGCTTCTCCAGCGGCGTGGCCGTGGAGCGCCAGTACTCCTCCGCCGCCGCGACGCCGCTCCCGGGCGTCAGCTTGATGCCGACGTCCCGCATCGCCATTTCGGCGCCGGCGAGGCCGCCGAGCAGCATGCACTCGTTGAGGTCGCCCAGGTGGCCGATGCGGAACAGCCGGCCGGCCATCCGCGCGAGGCCGGCGCCGAGCGCCAGATTGTAGCGCCGATATGCGACGTCGATCACCTCGGCGCCGTTGATGCCCGGCGGCACCATGATGGCGCTGACCGTGTCGGAGTGCCAGCGCGGCTCGCGGGCGCAGAGCTCCAGGCCCCAGGCCTTCACCGCGGCGCGGGTGCCTTCGGCCAGGCGGTGGTGCCGCGCGAACACGTTGTCCAGGCCTTCCTCGAACAGCATGGCGAGCGACTCGCGCAGACCGTACAGCAGCGGCAGCGAGGGCGTGTAGGGGAAGTAGCCGGTCGCGTTGGCCTTCTTCATGTCGCCGAAGTCGAAGAACACCCGCGGCAGCCTGGCCGTATCGTACTGCGCGGCGGCCTTCGGGCTGATCGCGACGATGCCGAGGCCGGCCGGCAGCATGAGGCCCTTCTGCGAGCCCGTGACCGCGCAGTCGACCCCCCACTCGTCCATCCGGAAGTCGATGCTGGCGATGGAGCTCACGCCGTCGACCATGAGGAGCGCCGGGTGCCTGGCATCGTTCAGCGCCTTCCGCATGCCGGCGACGTCGCTGGTGACCCCGGTGGCGGTCTCGTTGTGGGTGAAGAGCACCGCCTTGATCTCGTGATTCTTGTCGGCGGCGAGGGCCTCGTGGTAGCGCTCGATGGGCGCACCCTCGCCCCACTCGGTCTCGAGAATGTCCACCTTGAGCCCGAGGCGCTGGGCCATGTCGATCCACAGGTGGCTGAACATGCCGAACCGGGCGGCGATGACCCGGTCTCCCGGGCTCAGGGTATTGGAGAGCGAGGCCTCCCAGGCGCCGGTCCCGCTGGCCGGGAAGATGTAGGTCTGCCCGCTGGTGGTCTTGAAGATCTTCTTGAGGTTCTCGAGCACCGGGGCGGCGAGCTTGGGAAAGTCGGACGACCGGTGGTCCTCCATCGCGATATGCATGGCGCGGAGGATACGGTCGGGCGTGTTGGTGGGCCCCGGAACGAAGAGGAAGTTGCGGCCGGCCATGCGTGAGCCCTCTCAGGAGGAAAGTAAGCGTGGGCCGAGGCGAGACGCCTCCGCCAGATTCAGAGTACATTAGCAGGCGCCTGATGGCTCATGCCGCCCGCTGAATTTTTATGCGTCAGCCCATGTATAGCACTTTGTGCTTTTTTTCACAAGGCTGAGATTTTGTCCCTGTCCGCCGCTCCCCCTCACGCCAGCCGATCGGTGCGGGAGCTCCTCATCGAGCTCTACACTGTTGCGACCCGCGCAGTTAATCCCGGTCCGGCGGTGGCGCACCGTCTCGCGAAGCTCGACCGGGCGCCCCGGCGCCGCTGGATCCTCGCCCTGGGGAAGGCGGCCACCCCGATGGCGCGGGCCGCGGTCGAGACCCTCGCGAGCTGGGGCCAGGAGCCGGCCGGCGGGGTGATGGTGCCGCCATCCACCGATGCGTCGCCGCACCCCGGTCTGCGCGTCATGCGGGGCGATCACCCGGAGCCGGGGGCCGGCTCGGTCGCGGCCGCCGAGGCGCTGGGCGAGGTGACCGCGCGAATCGCACCCGACGACGAGGTGTGGGTACTGCTCTCGGGCGGCGCGTCGAGCCTGCTCGCGGCCCCGGTCGCCGGGCTCGCTCCCGCCGAGCTGACCGAGCTCTACCGGCTCCTGCTCGGCTCGGGCCTCGACATCACGGCGATGAACCGCGTCCGGAAGCGCTTCTCGCGGTGGGGCGGAGGCCGCCTCGCCGTGGCGCTCGCGCCGGCGCGGGTCTACGTCTTCGTCGTTTCCGACGTGATCGGCGACGATCTCGCCTCCATCGCGTCGGGTCCCTGCGTCCCCGACCCCGCCACGGCCCGCGATGTCCGCCGGCTGCTCGAGGAAGCCGGGCTCTGGGACCGGGTGCCAGCGGCCGCGCGCCGCCTGGTCCTGGCCGCGGAGTCGGGGGAAACGAACGAGACGCCAAAGCCCGGAGATCAGGCCTTCGCGCGTGTGACCCACGAGCTGATTGCCAGTAACAGGCTGGCCCTCGAAGCTGCGGCCAGACGGGCGGCTGAGTTGGGCCTCGCGACCGAGGTGGCGGAAACGCCGCTCGCCGGGGAGGCGTGGGCGACCGGGGCGAGTGTAGCCGCTGTCCTGTTACAACATTGCGGTCGCCGGGATATCCCGCAACCAGCTGCGCCGACCCGCTGCTTCCTATGGGGAGGCGAGACGACGGTCACGCTGGGCGAGGCCCCGCCGGGGATGGGCGGGCGGTGCCAGGAGCTGGCGCTGGCGGCGGCGCGCACGCTGGATGGGGTTCGCCCCGCGGTCGCGCTCCTGGCCGCCGGCACCGACGGCCGCGACGGACCCACCGACGCCGCGGGCGCCATCGTCGATGGCGGCACCTGGCGCGCCGCCGCG
>DATEJD010000139.1:0-4992 GCA_035278325.1 Gemmatimonadales bacterium
GTGAAGGGGGCATGCCCGAACGCATGCCCCCTTCACTTCGCTCAGGGTGACTCGCCCGCTCAGCGCTCTCCGCTCACCGGCAGCGCCAGCAGCTCCCGCACCTCCTCGTCGCTCGTCTCCGAAAAATCCTCGTACCAGAGACCCACCGCGTAGAACGGCTCGGGCGTCACGGCGCACACGATGTCATCCACCAGGCGCTCGAATGCTCGGCAGGTCTCTGGAGCCGCGACCGGCACGGCCACGACGAGCCGCGCGGGCCGTTGGGCCCGGAGCGCCGTGGCGGCCGCCGCCATCGTGGCTCCGGTGGCGAGGCCGTCATCCACCAGGATCACTGTCTTGCCCGCGATGTCGGGCGGCGGACGGTCACCCCGATAGAGGCGCTCCCGGCGCTCGAGCTCGCGCTGCTCCTCCGCCGCGACCGCGGCGAGCTCCTGATCGGTGACACCGAACCGCCGCATGGCGTCACGATCGACCACCCGGACGCCGCCCGAGGCGATCGCACCGATCGCGAGCTCGGGATGAGCGGGGAGCCCGAGCTTTCGGACGATGAAGACGTCGAGCGGGGCATGAAGTGCCTGGGCGACCTCGTAGCCGACAGGGACCCCGCCACGGGGCAGCGCCAGGACGATGACGTCGCTCCGCCCCGCGTAGTCGCGGAGTCGCTCGGCCACCACTCGGCCGGCCTCGGTGCGGTTCCTGTAGCGAGCGGCCACGGTTCGCCCCTTGGCAGGGAGGCTATCGCGGGGTCCGCCGGCAAACCGTGACGAGACTCACACCACGGGGCCGCACCGCTCACCGTCCTCGGGACGTGCGATCAGTACCGGTGCCCGCCCACGACTCCCGTCTCCACGCGCGTGCCGAGCGTCTGCAGCAGGTCGCCTTTCAGTCGTTGAGAGAGTCGCCGGACCGCAGGCTGGAGCGCGCCGGTGTCGGTCGATTCTTCGCGCACGACGCCGAGGAGCTGGCCGCTGGCGGCGGCGACCAGTCGCGCGGACACGGCGAACCCGGAGCCGAACGGTGTGACGTCGCCGGTGACGAGGATCAGCATCTGTCCCGGCGCCAGCGGACCCGACCTGGGCGCAGGCGGCACGGCGCGAGCGCCGGCCAGATCGACGCGGGCCACCTTGCTGAGCTCGGACCGCACGGCCTCGTTCACCGCGACGCCGAGCAGCGAGTCCCGGGTGTGGTTGGCGAAGTCGGCGAGCACCAGGTGGTCTGCCGCGCGGCTCATCGTATCGCGGGTAGCGGGCTCGGTCAGCACGAGGCCCGCGGTGAGCGCCAGGCCGGCGGCGGTCACTCTGCCCAGCCGATGGCGCACGCCGACGATGCGCGGGAGCCGCGAATGCTGCCGACGCACCGAGCGGTCGCGCGGGGAGGGTCGGGCTTCAGCCAGACCTGATGTGATGCGGTTCGGGCGTTCTGTGCCGACAACGGGCAGCGGCGGCGTGCGACCGCGCCGCAGGTCACTCGCCAGGGCGAGCGATGCCGCGCTGGGCTCCGCGTCGTAGTCTCGGCGGAGCCGCCGGGTGAAGTCGGCGTAGGCGCCGAGCGCCGCGGCCGAGTCGCCGGCGCGGGCGAGCAGGGCCATGTGGCGGCGGAGGCCCTGCTCGTCCTCGGGCGAGAGCGCGCGTGCCCGATGCGCCAGCTCCAGCATCCGTGCGACGCGACCATCGCGCTCCGCATCGTCCGCCAGCTCCCAGGCGCACGCCGCCGCCGCCGTACGCAGGCGGCGGCGGGTCTGGTCCACCCACTCCTCCAGCTCCACGCCACCGCGCTCGACGAAGAGGCCCGGCAGGAAGTCCCCGGTATAGAGCTCGAGCGCCTCCTCGCGCCGGTGCGACCGAAGCGCGTTGTCCACCTCCGCCGCGTCGCACCACAGCCGGTCGGGTGCGAGCGCGAGTCCCTCGCGCCCGCGGTTCACCAGCACGCCATCCCCCAGCTCGTTCCGGAGATGAAACAGAGCCTGCCGCAGGCAGCGGCGGGCGTGCTCGCGATCGGCGCGTGGCCAGAACAGCGCGAGCAGGGTGTCGCGCTGGAGGTATCCGTCGCGCGCGCTCAGCGCGAGATACGCCAGCAGCGCGAGGCGCTTCGGCTGGAGGTGGATGGGTTCGCTCGGCGGACCGTCTCGCAGCAACAGCAAACGGCCCAGGGTGATGAGCCTGAGCACTGCAGGAGCCTCGAGGTACCGAATCGTGAGCCTGACGACCGAGCCAGCGCTCGTTACCGCGCGTTAGCGGCCTGGTGGCGGCTGCGCGAACGACTGGGTAACGGGACGCTGTGAGAGATCACTAGCCTACCGGTCGGAAGTGCCGAGCGCAACCCGCGCTCACGTCCTGATCGGCCCGCCCCGCGTGAGCGCGGGATCACGTCGGGGCCTCTCGCACCCGCGAGGAGAGTCCAACCATGCGCTACCACGTCAACAAAAGAGTGCAAGTGATTGCGCTCGCGGCCAGCCTGCTTGGCCTGGCTGCCTGCAGCGACGGCACCACCGATCCCAGCATCGCGCCCACCTCCTCCGCCACGCTTCAGCACAACCTCCCGGCCTACGCGCAGATGCGCGACGCGCTCAAGACCATCGTCGCCGGACAGAACGGTGGGCTGGGGTTCAACATGTGGGCCGCCATCGTCGATCGGGACGGCTTCGTGGTGGACGTGCTGTTCAGCGGGGAGGACCGCACCAGCGAGTGGCCCGGCAGCCGCGCGATCGCCGCGCAGAAGGCCAACACGGCGAATGCCTTCAGCCTCGACAACTTCGCCCTGGCGAGCGGCAACCTCTACGCGCCGACCCAGCCCGGCGGGAGCCTGTTCGGGCTGCAGGAGAGCAATCCGGTCGATGCACAGGCCGCGTATGATGGAGAACCCAGGTTCTATGGAACCGCCAACGATCCGCTCACGGGCAAGCGGATGGGCGGCATCAACGTGTTCGGCGGCGGGCTGGCGCTGTACGCGCCGGACGGCGCGCTCATCGGCGGCATCGGCCTGAGCGGCGACACCTCGTGTACCGACCACATCATCGCCTGGCGGCTGCGGCACGCCCTCAACCTGGATAACGTGCCGGCCGGCGTGGCCGACGGCGGCGCGGACGACAACCTGATCCTCGACACCGACGGCGTCCTCACTGGGTTCGAGCACCCGAAGTGCTTCGACAACCCAGGGCGGGGCGATCACGTCCAGATCATCGCCAATCTGCCGACGACGGATCCGATCGGGCCGGGGGAGTGAGGGGCGGTGAGCGGTGAGCGGGGGTGCGAGGTCCGGGGGTGAGTCACCCTGAGCGCAGCGAAGGGGGCATGAGCCGAGGCATGCCCCCTTCGCTGCGCTCAGGGTGACTCACCCCCCCCTCGCACCCCCGCTCCCCAGCTCACCGTCTATCGGTTCCAGCCGACCGCCTGTACCTTCCCAGGCATCATCCCCGACCTCCTGTCCGCCTTCTCGCCTTGCCGCCTTTCGCCATGCTTGTCCATCTCATCGACGGCACCTACGAGCTGTTCCGCCACTTCTACGGCCAGCGCCGGTTCAACAAGGGCAAGGACAAGCCGCTGGGGGCCGTGGCCGGGGTGCTGCACACCGTGCTCGAGATGATCGAAGGCGGTGCGACCTATGTGGGGGTCGCGACTGATCATGTCATCGAGTCATTTCGAAATGAGGTCTGGCCGGAGTACAAGACGGGCGAAGGCATCGAGCGGGCGCTCGCGGCCCAGTTCCACCCGCTGGAGGAGGCGCTGGCGGCGATGGGAGTCGCGGTGTGGCCCATGGTCGAGCTGGAGGCAGACGACGCGCTGGCCTCCGCGGCGCGGATCGCGGCACAGGATGAACGGGTGGAGCAGGTGTGCATTTGGGCCAACGACAAGGACCTCGCGCAGTGTGTCCAGGGCAGCCGTGTGGTCCAGGTGGACCGGCGGGCGAAGGAGATCCGGGATGCGGACGCCGTGCGGCGGAAATTCGGAGTCGAGCCGGCGCTCATTCCCGATCTGCTCGCCTTGGTTGGCGATGCTCAGGATGGCTACCCGGGGATATCGGGAATCGGCCGCGCCACCGCCGCCCGCCTGCTCAACCAGTACGGCGCCATCGAGGCGTTTCCGGACAACGTCCTGGGCCAGGACCGGGAGCGGGCGTTGTTGTTCAAGTACCTCGCCACCCTCAAAACCGACGCGCCGTTGTTTCAGGACGTCGAGGAGCTGCACTGGACCGGGCCGACCGAGGGCTTCGGCTCCTGGGAGGCTCGCATCGGGGATAAGCGGTTGTCGGAGCGTGTGGTGGCAGCGGCCCGCGGGGTCGGCCTGGGGCGCCCCTAGGCCTTAGCACGGCCAGGGCCTGGAGTTTGCAAACCGGGGTGGCCGAGACGGCCAGTGACTGGCTTACCCGTGCACCCGCAGTATCTATACTGAACTGAGGATGGGAAGGACCTACCGGGAGTGCCCCGCCTGCGGCAAGCGCGCGCTGAGCATCGCGACGCGCTGCCCCGTGTGCGGCCAGGAGCTGCTCGACGAGCCGGTGCGGCGCGAGGCGCCATCTGATCGCGGGCGCGTCTGGCCGATGCTCGTGGTCGGCGCGGTCGTGCTGGCCATCGGCGCGGCCGCGCTCCTGATCCAGCGCGCCACGTCTCGCGGGCCCGAGGCCACATCCACCGCGGAGGTGCGGGCGGAGGTGCCGGTCGCGGTCGAGAGCCGGGCCGCGGCACCGAGCGTCACGCCGCGGAGACTGGGCGTCCCCGATTCCGCGCCGAGCGCCGAGGCAGTGAGCCGCGTGGCGCGCACCTGGACCAAGGTGCACGAGCGGCGGAGCGTCAAGTCCGATCTTTCCGCGGTGCTGTTGCCGGGCGACACCGTGCTGGCCGACTCACTCCGGGGCGGCTGGTGGCGGGTGGCGCTCGAGGGGAAGGTCATCGGGTACGTGTTCGGGCCGACGCTGGAGGAGACACCGTAGGGCGGACAGGCGGTAAGGTGGGAGTCACCCTGAGCGAAGCGAAGGGGGCATGCGTTCGGGCATGCC
>DATEJD010000140.1:0-2899 GCA_035278325.1 Gemmatimonadales bacterium
TCGCACCCAGGCCGGCCTCCGCATGCCCGTTGCCCGCGACCTGCGCGCCCAGGTTGGCCAGTGCCTCGGGCCCGCGCGCCAGCGCGGTCTGCACCCGCTCGAGCGCCTGCGCCGACGCCTGACCCTGCGCCACCAGGTCCGTGAGCACCGCGATCGCCACCGCCCGGCTCCCGTCCGGCGCGCCCTGGCTCACCGCGGCGAGCGCGCTCTGGCTCACCCCAGCCTGGACCGCATCGGCGGCCACGCTGAGCTCGCCGTCGGTGCTGTTCTTGATGCCGGCCTTGGTCATGGCGGCCTGCGCCGTGGTCAACGCCTCGAGTCGCTGCTCGACCGCGGCCGCGATGCGGTCCATCGAGACACCCTTCGCCTTGCCCTCCGCGATCTTGCCCTCGAGCAGCGAGACCGGCACGCCGGCCGAAAGCGCGGTCGAGAGCGCGGCGTCGATCCGGGCCTGGGGCCCGGCCTTGCCGGTCGAGGTCGAATCCTGCGCCAGCAGCCCGGCCGGCGCGATCAGGAGAGCGGCCGTGAGGCACATCGTCATGGTGCGCATGGTGCGAGCTCCTTGCTGAGGTGGTGTCGGGTTCCGCCGCTAAGACGAGCGGGAGCCGGCACTGGTCACATCGCCGTAGTCGGGGTCGAGCGTCCGGCGGAGCGCCGCGTGGGCGCGCGCCACCCGCATCTTGGCGGCGCTCACCGTGACGCCGGCGAGCTCCGCGATCTCCTCATAGGAATGGCCCAGCTCGTGGCGCAGCAGGAACGCCTCGCGCAGGAGCGGCGAGAGCGACGCCAGGGCCGCGCCGATCGCCTCGCGCAGCGCGTGCCGCTCGGCGAAGTCGTCGTCGTGGGCCGGCTCCTCGATGTCGAGCAGCGGGACCTCGGTGCGCCGGACGTTCCGGGCCCAGTCGAGCATCGCGTTGCGAAAGATCCGGAACAGCCAGCTCCGGACGTTGGCCGCGTCGCGGCACTGGTCCCGTCGCTCGTGCGCCTTGATGAAGGCCTCCTGCACCAGGTCGAGCGCGGTGTCGTGGTCCAGCCCGAGCCCGCGGCCGTAGCGGTAGAGCCCGTTCTGGTGCACCCGCACCAGCGCGGCGAAGTCGTCGTTGAGCAGGTCGGTCATGAGACCACCAGCACGGCGGTCCACCCGCCCATCCCATCCTTCTGGCGGCCCGGCACCGACTCGGGCACGAACCAGGTGCCGTCCTCGGCGACGAAGGCGTAGTGATAGACGCCGGGCGCGAGCGCGCCGGTCCAGGTCCAGCGCGAGCCCTCGCGCTGCATCGGCACGGGCTTCCAGCCTGTGAAGTCACCGGCGATGGAGGCCGCGCCCTTGGCGTCGCGCGCCGGCAGCGTGATCATCGCCCGGCCGTCGCGCGTGTGCGCGGGCACCGGCGCTGCGACCCCGCGGCTCCCGCCGAGGCGGAGGCTCAGTCCGCCCCAGTACGACGAGCGGCTGGCGGAGAGATAGAGCGGGTCGAACCCGTTGCCGCGCCCGCCGAGCTGGAGCGTGAGGCCCGGCGCCACCTCGGCGCCGATGCCGGCCGTCCAGGCGGTGGCGTCGAGCCCGCCGGACACCCACCGGCCCACCGAGCCCCAGAGCGAGATCGGCCCGCGCGCGTACTGCAGTCCGGCGCCGACGTACCCGTGGGTGACTCGGTCGTCGAGCCAGGCTCGGCTCTCGAGCTGGAGCGTCATCGGGGCGAACGCGTAGATCATCCGCGCGTCGCCCGTCGGCAGGGTGCGGTTCTGCGACACGTCGCCCAGCTTGCTCGACTGGGCGGCGACGCCACCGCGCGCCTCGAAGCGGAGCAGGGCCGAGCGCGCGAACAGTCCGGCCATCGCCTCGCCGCCGGCGCCCTGGCCGGACGGGTCGGAGCGGAGCGGGGTCGGAGTCGCCGGCGGAAGTGGCAGCGGCCCAGGCGAAGGCGCGGGCGCGACCGAGCCGGTGCCCTGCCGCTGGATGAACGCCTGGCCGGTGAGATCGAGCAGCAGGCCTGCCGAGCCGCGGGTATCGAGCCGGTGCCACCCGCCGAGCACCGCCCAGAAGGGATCGTCGCTGAGCGGGACGGCGGCGGAAAGGCCGAGCCAGTCGCGCGGCGCGCTCCGGGACAGGCCGAGCACGGCCGAGGAGCTGCCCGACGAGCCGGCGGGCGAGCTCTCGCCAGTGACGCGGCCGACGCGCGCCGAGGCTCGCCACTCCTGCGCCTGCGCGCCGGCCGGCGTGCCCGCGAGCGCGAGTGCCGCGAGCAGCGGAATGAGGCGCGCGGCCCTCACGAGCGGGCCTCGGACGCCAGCACCGAGACGCGGCTGCTCGAGCCGCCAAACCCGTCGGTGACGCGGGGGGCGAGCGGATCGAGCCGCCACGCCTTCCCGTCGACGACAAAGACGTAGTGGTAGACGCCGGGCTCGAGCGCCACGTCCAGAGTCCACACGCCCGGCGCGACCTGATGCAGCCGATGCGCGGGGCGCCAGCCGTTGAAGTCGCCCACCAGCGCGACCTCGTGCGCGTTCGCGTCGCCGAGTCGGAACTGGACCAGCACCCGCGCCGGCGCGGCCGACCCCACGTGGCTCACCGAGGGGACGGGGCTCGCCGAGGCCACCGGGCTCATGGAGGAGACGGGGCTCACCGAGGCGCCCGGCCGGAGCTGGCTGCCGAATACCGCCGCCAGCACGGCGAGCGCCCCGGCCAGCGCGTATGCCGGCCGGAGAGTGAGCGGCCGGGGCGACCAGAGCCAGCGGGCGGCCCCTGTGATCTGGCTGTACAGGGAAGCCCGGCGAGGCGCCACGCGATGCATGACGGCGGCCGAGACGTCGATCGCGGGCAAGCGCCGAATCGGCTCGAGCGCGATGCCAACGATTGCACGCCTCCACCGCAGCTCTTCGCGCTCCGCGGGTGTCAGCC
>DATEJD010000141.1:0-2203 GCA_035278325.1 Gemmatimonadales bacterium
CGCATGCCCCCTTCGCTTCGCTCAGGGTGACTCCCGTCCCACTCGCCGCGGCTACGACGCTACCGCGTGCTCCTTCTGGTTCTCCGCCGCCACCTTGGCCGCGACCTCCGGCGGCGCTTCGGCGTAGCCGTGGAACTTCTCGCGGTGGGTGCCCCGGCCGTGGGTAATGGAGTGGAGGGTGGTCGAGTACTTGTACAGCTCGGCCTCGGGAACAATGGCGCGGACCTTGGTGAGCCGCCCATCCTGCTCGGTACCGAGAATCTGCCCCCGGCGCGCGCTCAGGTCGCCCATCACGTCGCCCAGCATGTCGTCCGGCGTCCAGGTGGTGACTTCGACCAGCGGCTCGAGCAGCACCGGCCGCGCCTTGGGCGCGACGTTCCGGAAGGCCATGATGCCGGCCATCTTGAACGACATCTCGTTGGAGTCCACGTCGTGGTAGGAGCCGTCGTAGCATTCGACCTTGAAGTCCACCATCGGATAGCCCGCCACCACGCCCCGCTCGGCTGATTCCTGCACCCCGCGGTCGACCGCCGGGATGTACTTGCCCGGAATCACGCCGCCCACGATCTCGTCCACGAACTCGTAGCCCGCTCCCCGCGGGCGGGGCGACATCCGGATCCAGCAGTCGCCATACTGCCCGCGGCCGCCGCTCTGCTTCTTGTGCTTGCCCTGGCCCTCGGCCTTGCCCTTGATGGTTTCGCGGTAGGCCACGCGCGGCCGGGCGAGCTCGGCGTGGACCCCGAACTTCCGCTCGAGCCGCTGCAGGATGGTCTCGAAGTGACGCTCGCCCATGCCGTGGATGAGCGTCTGCCCCAGCTCCGAGCTGTACTCGAAGTGGAAGGTCGGGTCCTCCTCGTGCAGCTTGTGGAGCCCGGCCGCCAGCTTGTCCTCCTCGCCGCGCTGCTTCACCACTACGGCCGAGGTCGCCTCGGATTCGGGCAGCGGAATGGGCGGCAGGCGCACCGGCGCGTCGCGGCGGCAGAAGGTGTCGCCGGTGTGGGTGTCCTTGAGCTTGGCCACCGAGCCGATGTCGCCCGCGCTCAGCCGCTCCACCTCGATCCGCTCCTTGCCCTGCTGGATCGAGAGGTGGTTGAGCTTCTCGGGCGTCTCGTGCTCGGCGTTCCACACCTCGTCGCCGTTCTTGAGCTCGCCGCTGTAGAGCCGGAACAGGGTCACGTCGCCCACGTGGGGCTCGGACATGGTCTTGAAGACACGGCCGAGGAGCGGCGCCTCGGCCGGCGCGGGCCGCTCGAGCGGGGAGGGGAACAGCTCGACCATCTTCCGGAGCAGCGTGCGGAGGCCGTAGGTGAGGGTGGCGCTGCCGCAGAAGAGCGGCACGATCTGCCCCGCCAGCATCGCCTTCTTGACTGCTCCGATGAACTGCTCGCGCGGGATCTCCTCGCCCGCGAGGTAGCGCTCGATCAGGTCGTCGTCCGTAGAGGCGACGGCCTCGGTCAGGTGCTCGTTGTACTCCTGGTAGCGGGCCTGGTATTCGTCGGGAATGGGCACCACCTCGTTCTCGCCCTTGGTCGCGCCCTTCTTATAGAAGTGGCAGTGGCCGGAGAACAGGTTGATGATGCCGTGAAAGTCGGGGCCGTCGCCGATCGGCACCTCGACCGGCACGACCTTGGGACTGAGATGGGTCTTCACATCGTTGAAGACCCGCTCGAAATCGGCGTGCTCCTTGTCCATGAGCGAGACGAAGAGGAGCCGCGGCAGATGCAGCTGGTCACACACGTCCCAGGCACGCTCGGTGCCGACTTCCACCCCGCTGGTACCGCTCAGGACCACGACGGCGGCATCGGCGGCGTGCAGGCCGGTCACCACCTCGCCGAAGTAATCGAGGTAGCCGGGGGTGTCGATGAGATTGATCTTGGTGTCCATCCACTCGGCGTAGCCGAGCGCGAGGTTGATGGAGTGCTGTCGGGCGATTTCGTCGGGGGAGTAATCGGTGAGCGTGGTGCCGTCTTTGATGCTGCCATGGCGCCGGCTGGATCCGGATACCCAGGCGAGGGCGTCGACGAGCGACGTCTTCCCACTGGCCCCGTGGCCGACGAACGCCACGTTACGAATGGCGCTGGAGCCATAGACCTTCATGGCCTCCACCTCCTTGCGAATGTTGGATTCCCAAGGTGGCGGCGGGCCGGCGGGTTGTCAAATCAGGCCTTCGGCTCGGTTGAACCCCACGGCCCCTGTGTGAGGG
>DATEJD010000142.1:0-2792 GCA_035278325.1 Gemmatimonadales bacterium
GCTCAGGAGGCGCCGGAGGGCGTCGGCGATCGCGGCGGCGCTGTCCGGTTCGACCAGCCAGGCGTTGCGGCCGTGCTCGGCGAACTCGAGGACCCCGCCGCCGGCGGCGACGATGGGAGGAAGTCCGGATCCCATGGCCTCGAGCAGTGAATTGCCGAAGGTCTCGGTGGGCGAGGGGAACGCGAAGATATCCGCCGAGGCGTAGGCCGCGGAGAGGTCCTCCCCCTGGAGCAGGCCGGCGACGTGCACGCCGGGGAGCTGACGGCGCCGGATGTCGTCCTCCAGGGGCCCTCGCCCCACCAGCACCAGCTGAGCACCGCCCCGCTCTGCCGCCAGCGATTCCCATGCCTCGAGCAGGAGGCCCAGATTCTTCTCGCGGGCGATGCGGCCGATGTACGTGACGATCAGGTCGCTCGGGCCCGCTCCCACCGCAGTCCGATACGCCTCGCTCCGGAACCGGGGCGCGAACACGCGGGGGTCCACCCCGCGGCTCCAGAGACCCGTGTGCAGCACGCCATGGCGGTGCAGCGCCTCCTCGTAGATTCGCGAGGGGCAGAGCACCCGGTGCGCCTGACCGTAGAACCAGCGCAGGTAGTGCCAGCCGGCGCGAAGCGCCCAGGTGACACCGTAGCGCGCGGCGTACTGATCGTAGTCGGTGTGGGCCGAGGCGATGATGGGAAGGCCAAGCTGCCGCGCGGCCTTGACCCCGGCGATGCCGAGCGAAAACTCCGTGGCGACGTGGACCACATCGGGGCCGAAGGCCTGGAGGTCCTCGATCACTTCGCGCTGACGTGGGAAGGCCCACTGCACATCGGGATAGAGGAAGAACGGCACGCTGGGCGAGCGGTGCACCTCGGCACGATCGGGCTGACCGGGCGGCGGAGCATAGGTCGCGCTGTAGACCCGCACCGCGTGGCCGCGCTCGTGGAGCGCATCGGTGAGCCGAAGCAGGGTTACTCCGACCCCGCTCACCATGGGCCAGTACACCTCGGAGAACAGCGCGATCCTCATGCCCTCAACCCTAGATCGGGCCCCGCCGGGCGACAAGGGCGGCCGCGGACTACATTGTCGTCATGCGATTCCGCGAGCCCGTCAACGCGTGGTCACACCTCATCGGCCTGGTCCTGGCGGCGGGGGGCACGGCGGAGCTGCTTCACCTGGCGCGCGGACCAGCGGAGCGACTGGCATTCGGCGTGTACGGCGGCTCCCTCATGCTGCTCTACGCCATCAGCACCCTCTACCACGCGCTTCCCCTGCCCCGCCATCGGCTGCGGAGGCTCCGCACCCTGGACCATATCGCCATCTACTTCCTCATCGCGGGCACCTACACGCCGGTGGCGCTGGTGACGCTGGGCGGCTCGTCCGGCATGCTGCTGCTCGCCGCGGCCTGGGCCATCGCGCTGGCCGGGATTCCGTTCAAGATCTGGTGGCTGGAGGCGCCGGTGTGGCTGTCGACCACAACGTACCTGGCGATGGGCTACATGGTGTTGCTGGCCGCGGCGCCGCTTGCCCGGGTCGTCTCGGCGACCGGCATGGCATGGCTCGTGGCGGGCGGTATCGCCTATACCATCGGGGCCATCATCTTCACCCGGGAACGGCCCGATCCATTTCCCGGCAGGTTCGGCCACCACGAGATCTGGCACATCATGGTGCTCGCCGGCAGCGGTTGCCATTTCGCCTTCATGCTGTTCCATGTCGCGCAGGCGTGAGCGGCGTCCCGGAGCTCCGGACCCGGACAGATCAGAAAGGCAAGAATCGCGAGTCCTGAGGCCTTCCACTCGCCTCGAGACCCGCGACTCGCGATGACACTGGGGCGGCTGGGGTCGAACCAGCAACCTCCCGGTTAACAGCCGGGCGCTCTGCCAGTTGAGCTACACCCCAAAGGTGGTCCGGCGGGGGACAGACAGGTTACTGGGGACCCCAGCCGTGGGTCAAGCCCGCGCGCGCGAGAACCTTGATCCTGGTCCAGAGCAAATCAACCTTGAACACCCTCGCCGACGTTCACCTGCTCGAAGGACCCACCGCATGAAACTGGAATTTTCCGGCGCGCCGGAGATCACCGGCACGCGGCAGAAAGTTTGGCAAAAGCTCATGGACCCCGATTTCGTGGCCGCGTCCGCGCCGGGTGTGGAGTCGGTAGAGCGAGTGGATGCCACTCACTTCAAGGTGATTTCCGGCCTGGGCGTGGGTCTGGTGAAGGTAAGATTCCAGCTCGACGTGGAGCTGTTCGACATCGTCGTCGGCGAGCGACTCAAGATGCGGGCTCGTGGCAAGGCGCCGGGCTCGGCGGTGGAGGTGGTTTCGGCGCTACGCGTAGAGGATGCGGGCAACCAGCACACGCGGCTCAGATGGTCGGCCACGAGCGACATGAGCGGGGCGGTGGCCAGCGTGGGTGCCTGGCTGCTGGAGGGGACGGCCCGTCGCCTCACCGAAGATTTCTGGACCGATTTCGCCCGGCGCGTCAGTGCCAGCTGACAGCCGGATCTGGGATCGGCGTCCTACCCTGTCCGACCTCCTCGCGCTCGCCCCCGACCAGCTCTACGGCGAGCCGTTCACGATCGGAACGGCCGGAATTCACCCGGAATTCACGTAGCCGTGGTAGGCTTGTCCCGTCGATCAGCCACCAACCCCGACAGGAGCGAACCATGGCCGACCAGAAGCACATCCGTCTCGAGCTTACCGAGGAGCAGAAGGCCCAGGTGAAGGCCGCCACTGGTAAGGACGCGGGCGCCATCGAGCTGAACGCGGTTGAGCTGGAAGAGCGGATCGCCCCGTCGCTCAAGTTCCCCCCG
>DATEJD010000143.1:0-3008 GCA_035278325.1 Gemmatimonadales bacterium
CCGGCCGACCCGGACGCCCTGGTCCCGTTCGGCGGCGAGCAGGTCGTCCGCCGTCACGTGGTCGCCCGGCTCCAACCAGGGCACGCCCCGGGAGCGCGGCACGTCCAGCAGCACCCCGCGGCCGACGATGCCATCGGCCGCGACGCCGATGGACAACTCGGCCGCCCCGGTCTCGGTGACGGTGTCCGCGGCCACCCCGTTGTACAGCGTGCCGTCAAAGATCACGTGGCACAGGGCATCGACGTGGCTGTCGGCGTTGCCGTGGATGTTCATCGCGATCCGGTCCATGCTGAACGACAACCCCGGACCGGCGTCCGCCCCGAGCGGCTCTTTCATCTGATGCTGGGCGGGGTCGGGGTTGTCGGCCGCCGGCCAGTCCTCCACCGGAGCGCTGAGTGACACGGTGCGGCCCAGCCTGGGCTCGCTCAGGGCGGCGAGCACCTCGGCGGGCGTGATGTAGTTCAGCGCCCCGCGCCGGTCATCCGGTCCCCAGGGCACCTGACCGCGCAGCCGCTCATACAGTGCGCGGAACTCGGTCTCGGTCACCTGCCCGGCCGGGAAAGCGGCCGGATCGGTCTGGGTGCCGGTCATGTCTATCAGCCTCCCGTTTTCTGCAGCTCGGATAGGGCGGCCCGGCGGGCCGCCCGCCGCCAGATGGCCCGCTGCACGGGCAGCCCGGCGATGGCGACGGCGGTGAGGACGGTGACGTTGAGCAGGAGCTGGAGAACCGAGCCCCACGCCTCGCTCCCGCTGCCGAAGGCCAGTGACACGCCGGTGTCCGAGGCGGCCGGAATCGTCGTCACCGAGATGAACACCCCGATCAAGGTGGCCGACCGGGCCTCGGTGAGCGAGACGACACCGACCACCCCGGCCAGCAGGGCGACGATGACGGAGAACCAGTTCGGGGTGTCGATCAGGTTCGAGACCGGGCGCAGGCCCAGGGCATAGGCCCTGGGCTCCAGCCCCGCCGCGCGGATGATCAGCGTCAGCAGCAGCGCGCCGATCACGGCGAGGGCGAAGCCGAGGGCCAGCGCGGCCGCGCTACGGCGCACCCGGGCCAGATCGCGGCGGGTCACGCCGAACGCCAGGCTGAGGATGGCGCCGTATTCCGGGCCGACCACCATCGCGCCGACGATGAGGATCTGGGAGTTGGTCATGATCCCGACCGCGCCGATGAGCCCGGCGATGACCAGCAGCACGAACCAGCTCGGGGGGAAGGTGCCCTCCAGCGCGATCCTGGACTCGACCTCGGCCCAGACCGGCGCGAACTCGCGGTACCGCCCCTGGCGGGCGGTGGCGCGGTCAGCGAGCGCGGAAATCGAGGTGTCGACGTTCTCCATCACGATCGAGCCCCGCCGGTCCAGCCCGAGGTCGCGTAGCCGCCCGATCACCTCGTTGGCCGACCCGTGCAGGACGTCGAAGTGCACAGCGTCCCCGTCCGGATGACTGACCGCCCCCGGGAGCACCGTCAGGTTCATGACCGTGGGCACGGAGCGGAGCATGGGCATGAGGACGCCGGTGACATCGGGCGGGCTCGCCACGCGCAGGTGAATCACCGTGCCACCAGCCGGCCGGCCTATGCCATGCGGCTCAGAAGATGGTCACCGACCCGGAGGGCGTTGGCGATGGCCGTCAGCGCCGGGTTCACCGCGCCAATGCTCGGGAAGAAGCTGGTGTCCACCACGTAGAGGTTGTCCAGTTCGTGCGCCTTGCAGTTGGTGTCGAGGACCGAGGTGGCCGGGTCGGCGCCGAAGCGGCAGGTGCCCGCCTGGTGCGCGCAGCCCGCGAGCGGGATGGCCATGTTCATGTAGAAGTTCTTCCTGAACACGTGGTGCGCGGCCATCCCGGTGTGGTTGAGGATCTTCTTCAGCTCGTGGTACAGCCGGTCGGCCTCCTGGCCGTTGGTCGCGGTGTAGGTGAGGTGGACGTTGCCGTCCTTGTCGGTGGTGACCCGGTTCTCCTGCACCGGCAGGTCCTCGGTGGTCAGCCACCAGTCCACCGAGTGCTCGGCCGCATCGGTCAGGCCCCACTCGGGAGCGAACCAGGTTTTCTCGGGCTGCTCGCCGCGCATGGCTTCGGCGTTGGACTTGCCGACCATCTGGATGTTCCCGGCCGGATACTCGTAGTCCTTGGTGGCGAGGTAGAAGTCGTTGATGCCGAGCGTCTTCTGGTAGACGGTGTCGTTCTTCACCGTGGACAGCGCCGCGACCGCGTTGCAGTTGTGGAACATGTAGTTGCGTCCGACCTGATCCGAGCCGTTGGCCAGCCCGTTCGGGTGCTTGTCGGTGGCGGAGTTGAGCAGGATCTTGGCGCTGTTGGCCGCCCCTGCGCTGATCGCCACGATGTCGCCCCGGTAGACCTCGTGGTTGCCGTCGCGGGTGACGATGACTCCGGTGACCGTTCGGCCCGAATCGTCGGTCTCCAGCTTCGTCACCTCGGCCCCGGTGAGCAGGGTGACGTTGGGACGGCCCAGGAGCGGCCGGACCGCGATGACCTCGGCGTCGGCCTTGGCGTGCACCAGGCACGGGTAGCCGTCGCACCAGGTGCAGCGGATGCAGGTGCTCTCGGGCCGCCGTGCCTCGTTCAGCATGATGCCACACGGCGCGTGGAACGGGTGGTAGCCGCCCTTGGCCAGGGCATCGGAGATCTGCTGGAGCCGGGGCTCGTGCGACACCGCGGGCCAGGGGTAGGGCTCGCTGCGGGGGCCCTCGGTGGGGTCCTCCCCGGCGTTGCAATGTACCTGGTACAGGTGTTCGGCCTTGGAGTACCACGGCTCGAAGTCGTCGTAGGACAGCGGCCAGGCTGGGGAGATCCCGTCCACGTGCTTGAGCTCGCCGAAGTCCTGCGGCCGCAGCCGGTACAGGGCGGCGCCGTACAGCTTGGTGGCCCCGCCCACGAAGTAGTGCACCTGGGGCTGGAACGACTTGCCGTCCCGGTCGAACCAGGTGTCCTTGGAGATGTACTTGCCGTCCACGAACACCGGCTTGGGATCCCAGTTATCCATCTCG